>CAZDYR010000601.1:0-1861 GCA_964509625.1 uncultured Smithella sp.
ACAACCGTGACGATATCTTACTGATTGATGCCGGATCGGGAATCCGTGAAGCGGGTAACGCCTTGATCGTCAATGGTCGGCGCGATTTCACCCTGCTTCTGACGCACGGACACTGGGATCACATCATGGGATTCCCTTTTTTCAAACCGCTCTACCAGCAAAACGCCAATATTACCGTCAGGGGCTGCGCGTTCGCCCAGGACTCCATCAAGGAAATACTGGAACGCGTCATGACCGCCCCCTATTTTCCGATTAATTATGATGACGTTCACGCCCATGTCGATTACGCGGACATCTGCGGGAATATCTGTCAGATGGGGGATCTGACGATCACGCCAATCGCGCTTTCCCACCCGAACCAGGGAAGCGGTTATAAATTTTCTAAAGACGGCAGAAGCTTTGTTTTTCTGACCGACAACGAACTCGGGTTCCGGCATGAAGGCGGGCTTGCCTACAACGACTACCTCGAGTTCTGCCGCGGCGCCGATTTGCTGTTTCATGATGCCGAATACCGGGATGAAGAATACCCGAAAAAACGCTGCTGGGGACACTCTACCATTGAGCAGGCAACACAACTCGCGCTGGACGCCGGTGTCGGACGACTGGGGCTGTTTCATCACAACCAGGACCGCCTGGATGCTGAAATTGACGATATGGTGGCCGTGTGCCGCCGCATTATCAGGGGGCGGGGAAGTTCCCTTGACTGTTTTGCCGTCCATCAGGGAATGGAACTGACGCTGTGATCAAATTTTAAAAACCCTGCTTGAAAAACTTAATCGGAGATAATGTTATGCTGATTATTCTACATTTGTCGCTGATGACCGCTGCCGCATTATGTCTCATCGCGGGCGTCGGCATGGCCATGTTTGGACGCAAAAAAAAGTTCTGGTTGAAATGGCATAAAGCATTCAACACAGCCGGCTTTTGCCTGCTGGCAGCGGGAGCCGCCATGGCTTTTTTCAATGTTGTATCGTCTGATGGCCGGCACCTGGCAGGACTTCATCAACGGATTGGACTTATCGCATTTTTTCTTACGGCCATCGCCCTGTCGCTCGGATTTTATTCTTTTAAAGCCGCAAACAAAGCAGTCGTTCGCGCGATTCATCGATGGGCCGGAAGGCTTTCCGGAATCTTCATTCTGTGTGCGCTGATCCTTGGCTTGGTCATGATCGGAATTCTCTAAATGTTTCTTCCGACAACTTCCGAAGAATTAAAAAAAAGAAACTGGAACCAGCTTGATGTCATCCTGGTGACGGGCGACGCCTATATTGACAGCCCCCATATCGGCGTGGCGGTCATCGGCCGGGTGCTGGCCCATGCGGGGTATCGCGTGGGCGTTATCGGACAGCCGGATGTTTCCAGCGCTGCCGATATCAGCCGGCTGGGCGAACCGCGCCTGTTCTGGGGCATCACCGGCGGCTGCATGGATTCCATGGTGGCCAATTACACGGCAACAAAGAAGAAAAGGCGCGATGATGATCTGACGCCCGGCGGCAAAAATAACCGGCGTCCCGACCGCGCTGTTGTCGTTTATGCCAATCTCGTTCGTCAATATTTTAAGAATACCAAACCGCTGGTTCTGGGCGGCGTGGAAGCGAGCCTGCGCCGGATCGCTCATTACGATTACTGGTCGGATTCAATCCGCCGCTCGATTCTGTTTGACGCGCGCGCTGATATTCTGGCCTACGGCATGTCGGAACGGACCGTCGTTGAAATCACGCAGCGGCTGGCGGCCGGAAGTGACATCAAAAATATTCGAGGCACCTGCACCATTGAAAGCGAACCCCCGCAAGGCTATCTGGAACTGCCGTCCTTCGAAGAAGCCTCAACCGGCAAAAAAGCATTCACGGATATGTTTAAG
>CAZDYR010000602.1:0-1859 GCA_964509625.1 uncultured Smithella sp.
GACTAGACCGACACCGCTTTGCGCCCGCCTTTTAATATAGGCCAGGTTGGCCTCGCTGACGGTTGAATCATCGTTGCCCAACCCGGTCCCCATCGGCGGCATGACCAGGCGATTGGGAATCTCGAGAGAACGGATTTTGATGGGAGACAATAAATGCTGAAGTGTTTTCATGAAAAACTCCTTTGGCGGATGATGTAACCTGGAGATGCCGCCGTCCTGTCAGAGGCAGCGGCATCCCGGAAGTGAATCGTTATGGATTTTACAGATGCGTGCCCAAAAGCAGCGCGCCGTCGATGATAATTTCTGTGCCCGACGTATAGCTTGACGCGTCGGAGGCCAGATAAATGGCCGCGCCGGCGATTTCATCCGGTTCGCCGATCCGGCAGGTGGGCAGAAGCGCGCATAATTTTTGGCGTTCTTTCTCCGCTTCTTCCGGCGTCAGATGGAACCAGTGCGAGTTCATCATTTTCGTTTCAATCGGACCCGGTAAAATCGAGTTGACCTGGATATTGTCGCGGGCGAGTTCCATGGCAAAGCACCGGGTGATGTGGCGGCAACCGGCCTTCGAGATGGAATAAACGCTGACACCCGGTTCCGGATTGACGCCGTCGATAGATGCCACGTTGATGATTTTACCGCCGCCCTGTTTCTTCATGACTTTGGCCACGGCCTGGCTCATGAAATAAACGGCTTTAAGATTCAGGTTCATGATGGTGTCCCAGAGGCGTTCATCGGTATCCAGAACGGAAGCCATGGCGGGGCTGGCGCCTGCGTTGTTGACCAGAATATCGATTCGGCCGAACTTCTGAACCACGGTATCCACCACGCGCTGAATCTCTTCCATTTTGCCCAGATGGGCGGGCACCACCAACACTTCGCAGCCGACATTCGTCATCTCGCAGGCGGTTGCCTCCAAATCCTGCGCCTTGCGGCTGGTGATAACAACTTTCGCGCCGGCTTTGGCAAAGCCGTAGGCAATTCCCTGGCCGATGCCGCGGCTTCCGCCGGTGACAATGGCCACTTTACCTTTCAATGAAAACTTGGAAAGATCAAACATGGCAAAACTCCTTTATATTTTTTTATTCAGAAAAACGATTTAGCAAATATTTGCAAGCCCTTTTACAGGGGGCGCCGGGAGAAGCCGGGAACGATGACAACCGTTCCCGGCAAACTCCCGGCAATTTGAAAGGGGTTACTTCTTAGCCGTTTTGGGCGCCAGTGCCTCTCGGTCACCACCGCTCATGCCGGCAATATACTTGACCAGCTTTTTACGGGATTCGATATCGTACTGGGTCGTGATGGCAATCTGTTCCATAATGGGAGAGCCGCCGCCATGGTAGTTGCCCACGTTCATGATGCCGCCTGTCGCGGAACACAGATGATCGCCCAGGTAACGCCAGAACTGAGCCTGATCTTCCGGAGACATTTTGGGATTACGCTTCGTATATTTCAAAAGCGCTTCGCCGGTTGCCGGATTGGCAAAATCCTTCTCGTGCGGGAAGGTCGCCGTGACGCCGCCGGAAATGTCGCAAAGGATTTCCGCTTCGCGCCAGACCGCTTCGCCGGACAGACAGCGGCCGACGTTGCAGTAAATGGAATGCGGAATGTAGGAGCCGGGTCCGTAAGGAACAAAACCGACGCCGGGAACATAAACTTCCGGCTTGCCGAGAGACGATGCCGTATAGCCCGCGGCGTAACCCAGCTCGATAACCATAATGAGCTCGGCCAGCTTCTCACGCACATGTTCGGTCTTGTGGATGTTGTTCACTTCCGCGGCCAGAGCCGCCGTCCCCAGGAGGACGTCGCCGATGGCCGGTTTGCAGCCCGAATAGGAATGACGATGGAACAGAGCAAATAGC
>CAZDYR010000603.1:0-1857 GCA_964509625.1 uncultured Smithella sp.
CGCGGCGGCGCTGGCAGCAAAGTATGCTCGCAAACCGATCATCAACGCCGGAGATGGGGCGCATGAGCATCCTTCCCAGGCGCTTTTGGACATGATGACCATTAAAGAAAAGAAGGGTAAAATTGCCGGGCTGAAAGTCGCGCTTGTGGGCGACATCCTGCACAGCCGCGTCGCCCGATCCAACATTTACGGTCTTTCCAAAATGGGCGCCGAAGTGGTCGTTGCGGGCCCCGCCACCATGATGCCGCGCGACATCGAACAAATGGGTGTCCGGGCTTTCACAAAACTCGAAGACGCCATCGCGGACGCAGACGTGGTCATGATGCTGCGCATTCAGCTGGAGCGTCAAAAGCAAAATATCTTCCCGTCGCTTCGCGAGTACGCCCAGCATTACTGCCTGAATCGCAGAAATATCAAACTGGCCAAACCGGATGCCATTGTCATGCATCCGGGTCCGATGAACCGCGGTGTGGAAATTTCACCGGATATTGCCGACGATCCGGCCTGCTCCGTCATTCTCGACCAGGTTAATAACGGCGTCGCCGTCCGGATGGCGCTTTTATACCTGCTTACCGGAGGAAACGAATGAAACTCTTGTTAAAAGGCGCCCGGGTCATTGACCCGGCTCAAAAGATAGATGACCGGCTGGATATCTTCATTGAAGACGGAAAAATCAGTGCATGCGGCCCTGCAATCAAAGCGCCGCCGGACGTCAAGGTCATCGATCTGACAGGCTTGATCGTTGCGCCCGGGTTAATCGATATGCATGTGCATCTGCGCGAACCGGGCCTGGAATACAAAGAGACCGTTGCCAGCGGCGCGGCGGCGGCGGTAACCGGCGGATTCACATCAATAGCCTGCATGCCCAATACGGAGCCGGTCAATGACAACCGGTCCATCACTGAATTCATCCGCCGAAAAGCCGCTGAGGCCAATCTGGCCAATGTTTATCCCATCGGCGCGATCACCGTCGGTTCAGAAGGCCGGCAAATGAGCGAATTCTGGGATCTCAAGGAAGCGGGCGTGATCGCCCTGTCCGACGACGGCAAACCCGTCATGGACGCGGCGCTCATGCGCCGGGCCATGGAATACGCTTATTCCCTCGATCTGCCGATTATCCAGCACTGCGAAGACAAAAACCTGTCCGCGGGCGGCCTGATGAACGAAGGTTACTGGAGCACAACGCTGGGACTGCCCGGCATCCCCGCCATCGCGGAAGAGGTTATGATAGGGAGGGACATTCTGATTGCCGAATATACCCGCACGCGGATTCATATCGCGCATGTCAGCACCGCGGGCGCCGTTCGCCTGATTCGCGACGCCAAGGCCCGGGGGCTGCGTGTCACGGCGGAAACCGCCCCTCACTACTTCACGCTGACGGATGAGTCTCTCACCCATTACGATACCCACTATAAAGTCAGCCCGCCTTTAAGAAGCGCCTCCGACGTGGCCGCCATCAAAAAAGGCCTGGCCGACGGGACACTCGACGCCATCGCCTGCGATCACGCGCCGCACGCGCGCACGGACAAGGAAGTCGAATTTGAATACGCGGCCAATGGCGCAAGCGGCCTGGAAACCTCGCTGGGTTTGAGCTTGAATCTGGTGCATGACGGCACGCTTACCCTGCCCGACCTGATCGCGAAAATGAGCTGTCATCCGGCGCGCATTCTGCATCTCGATAAAGGAACACTGAAGGCCGGCGCGGACGCGGACATCACCGTGATTCATCCCGAGCTCGCCTGGACGGTGGATGTAAAAGCGTTCTGCTCCCGCGGAAAAAACTCACCCTTTCATGGACGCAAAATGAAAGGACGCGCCGTTTTAACCATCGTGAACGGCGGCATTAAATATGACGGA
>CAZDYR010000604.1:0-1852 GCA_964509625.1 uncultured Smithella sp.
TTATATCACTGTCCACGTGGAAGCGGCAAACCACCTGCATCGTACGGTCGAATTGATCAGGAAAACAGGCAAAAAGGCGGGTGTTTCTTTAAATCCGGCTACGCCGCTTAGTTCCATTGAAGAGATTCTCTCTGATATCGATCTGCTCTTGATCATGTCGGTAAATCCCGGTTTTGGCGGACAAAAGTTTATTCCAGGCGCTCTATCCAAAATCGAACGGGCAAATGAAATGATCGCGAAACTGCCGAAAAAGCCTTTACTGGAAGTAGACGGGGGGGTAAACTTGCAAAATATCGCGTCTATCGCCAAGAGCGGCGCAGATGTGCTGGTTGCGGGCGCTGCGGTTTTCGGCACAGCCGATTACGCGCATACCATCACCGCCCTGAAAACCGCGGCAAACAAGGCCTGATTTCTTCCAACCACTTATTCACCTGAAAAGTAGAAAAAAAGCGGCGACCTTTATGGAATCAAGGTCGCCGCGCAATGTATTTATGGTTGATTATTTCTTGCTGTAGTCATAGACGCCGCGGCCGGATTTGCGCCCCAAATTACCGGCGCGAACCAATTTTCTCAAAAGCGGCGATGGACGGTATTTGTCGCCTAACTCCCGGTGCATCCCTTCACAGATCCTGAGTTGCGTATCCAGTCCAATCAGGTCCCCCAATGCCAGCGGTCCAATGGGGTGATTACAACCAAGCTGCATCGCTTTATCAATATCCTCCGGCGTGGCGAGACCCTCATCCAGAACAAAGAAAGCTTCATTGATCATGGAGCACAAAATGCGATTCACAACAAACGCCGGCGCTTCCTTGACCATGACAACTTCCTTGCCGATTTTCTTACCCCAGGCCTTGGCGATTTCCACCGTTTCATCCGAAGTCTGCTGCCCGCGAATGACTTCCAAAAGGCGCATCACCGGAACGGGATTGAAAAAATGGGTGCCGATAAAACGCTCCGGCCTTTTGGTAATCGCGGCCATTTCCGTAATGCTCAAACCCGAGGTATTGGTGAAAAACAAACAATGTGACGGGACAACTGCTTCGAGTTCCGCGTAGACTTTTTTCTTCAGATCCATCAATTCAATGACCACTTCGACAACAACATCGGCATCGGATGCGGCTTCTTTTAAATCCAGGGTCGGCTTGATCCGCCCCAGAATCGCATCCATTTGCTCCTTGGTGATCTTACCTTTCTCTGCATCACGGCTGAGGTTTTTTTTAATGGTGTTCATCCCGCCGTCAATGAATCTTTGTTCAATGTCTCTGAGGGCAACATCATATCCTGCCGCGGCGCAAACCTGCGCTATCCCGTTGCCCATCAATCCCGCGCCCAATACACACACTTTTTTAATTTCCATGCAATCCTCCGAATTATTTATTGTCAAGCAGGTTGTTCCCGCTTTAAAGTCATAAGCAGGCTGTTCAAAACGGCAAAGAGGCAAGGCGCACGAGGATCGAGCAGCGGAGCGTACTTTGATTGTACGTAAGCATGCGAGAGCCGAAGCGCAACACAGCACATGAGCCATTTTCAATGGCCGGCTAAAGATAGTGGACGGTAACAGACTGACAACCGTCAAGTCAAGAAAAATACCCGCGTTTTTTTATTGAACCTGAGGCGTCAATATGCAAAAATCAGCCATGAACATTTTAATTGACGGCTATAACCTGATCCGGCAGTCTGTTGACCTGCGACCCTTTGAGAGGCAGAGTCTCGAAGCGGGACGTAAAGCGCTAATTGCCTGGCTTTCAGAATACCGGAACAGGAAAGATAACCGCATTACCGTGGTCTTTGATGGCTGGATCAGCGGTTCCGCACAGGAGGAGCGCGATTATTCTTCAGGCATATACATCAT
>CAZDYR010000605.1:0-1843 GCA_964509625.1 uncultured Smithella sp.
GGGATACCGTCATCGGTGTGCTGGCACTGGCACTGGCTGCGCAGGCGAATTTGAAGCAGGCAACAGCCCTGGCCAACCACGCCGCAGGCATTGTGGTAGGCAAAGTGGGGACATCAACGGTTTCAAGGGAAGAATTGATCGGCGTACTATGAGCAAACCGATGCAAGCCCTGTCGGTCAAACTGATCTTCAGTATTTTAGCTCCGGCGACCGGGATATTAAACGATACAATCGACAGGTTGTCTGCTCTTTATGGCCATCCCGATTTTGTGAGTTCGCAGAGGCCCTTTGATTACACAGATTATTATAACCTCGAAATGGGTGAGAAAATTTTCCGTCGCTTTTTGTCGATGGAACAGCTAATTCGGCCGGAAAAATTACCGGATATCAAGCTGGCGACAAATGAAATTGAAAAGGAATCGACGGTTGATGACCGCCGGCGTGTGAACATTGATCCCGGTTATCTGTCTCAGGCTCATCTAATACTGGCTACCGGTAAGGGATATTCGCACAGGCCTTATTTACGTGCCGGGATTTACGCGGATTTAACGTTGATCTATCAGGGAAAGAAGTTTTGCTCTCTGCCTTGGACGTATCCGGATTACGCGGATGAAAAGCAACTGAGAATGTTAAGCACTATCCGGTCTCGATATTTACTGCAGTTAAAAACGACTGAGCCGATATAGAATAAAATAATTTCGCAAGAAGGTTTGAATATGATTAAAAGTATGACCGGTTATGGCCGGGTGGAAACGCTTTATGAGGGCCGGAATATTGTTGTGGAAGCCAAATCCGTCAACCATCGCTTTCTGGAAATAGCGATTAGGATGCCCGCCGCCCTTTATCCGCTCGAGATGGAATATAAAAAGAAAATAGGGGAAAGATTCAAACGGGGCCGCATTGATGTTTCAATACGGTTGGAGGGAGAGGGTGCCGATACATCCAAAGTGAATTTGAATATCGAGATTGCGCGTGACTACTTTGATGTGCTGACCCGGCTGAAAAATGAATTCAACATACAAGAATCGATCAGTCTTAAAAACCTCATCAGCTTTCGGGATATTTTCACGCCGCCCGCGGAGACGCAACAGGATACTGATTTTTTGAATTCGGTGGAAAAAACATTGCAGGAAGCATTGTCGATGCTGGTCAACATGAGACAGGATGAAGGGATTTCTTTGTTTTCGGATATGCAAATGAGGCTTCGGGCTATTCAGGAAACGATGGAGACCATCCGGTTGCGTGCGCCACAGGTTGTGCTTGAATACCAGAAACGCCTTTCAGACAGAATTAAGGAACTGACAGCGGGATTTGAGCTCGATGCTGCCCGTCTGGCTCAGGAAGTAGCGATTATGGCGGATCGATCTGATATTACTGAAGAGATTGTTCGTATGCAAAGCCATATCGGCCAGTTCGAAGCTCTGCTGCAAAGCGATGAGGCGGAAGGCAGAAAAATCGACTTCCTTTTACAAGAAATGAACCGCGAAATTAATACGATCGGTTCTAAAGGCAATGATGTGGAAATTGCAAGGCTTGTCATTGAAGCTAAAAGTGAGCTGGGCAAGTTGAGAGAGCAGGCACAGAACATTGAGTAAAACAATGACGGATAAGGGGTTGATCATCGTGCTTTCCGCACCATCTGGTACGGGGAAAAGCAGCATTTGCCGACGATTGCTTGGAGCATGTCCGGAAATTGAATTTTCCGTTTCTTATACCTCGCGCATACCGCGTCCCAACGAGGTGGATGGGAAAGACTATCATTTCATTTCCCGTCAGGATTTTCAGCGGCGCATTGATCAGGATGAGTTTGTCGAATGGGTGGAAAATTACGGCAACTTTTACGG
>CAZDYR010000606.1:0-1834 GCA_964509625.1 uncultured Smithella sp.
CCATGTATAATCAGGGCGGCCTGTTCGGCGTTTTAACCGCGGGCGTTATTGTCGCGTTGGTTTATGACATCAAACTGATCATTCTGTTCGATGCCCTGGCGCTGTCCAGCGTTCTGGGGCTTTTTTTCGGGCGGCTCGGCTGTTGTAATTACGGGTGTTGTTTCGGTAAACCGACTGACAGCCCGGTGCATATCGTCTATACATCGGAAAGTTCAAAAATTATTCGGACCAACCCTGAGCTTCACGGGGTGACGCTGGCGCCCACCCAGCTTTTTACGGCTTATTTCGACTTATTGATGTTTGTCGTTTTTGTTGTTCTGGCCAATCTCTATTCCGCCGACGGGCTTATTGCGCTGATTTTTATTTTTGCATTCAATGGCTTTAGGATGATTATCCAGAAGCACCGCTTTATCGAACAGTCGGACCTCATGAATTTTTCCCGTGTGGCCTTGATCTATCTGTTTGCCGGCATGATCATCTGGACGGCGGCTTTTTGGGCAGGCGGGGGAGGCTTAGAAACCCGCACGTTTCAGGCGCCGCTGACGCCTGCGTCATGGGTTGCGTTTATGAACACAACACCCAATGTGCTTTTGTCCATGATCATTGCCGGAGTGCTGATGTTTATTTTTTACGGGTTGCATGGTGCCAAGCTGGGGACGCATATCAATTTGTCTGTTGAATAGCATGATGATTAAATTAGACGTAGAAATAATTCCTGTGCATTTTATCTGGATTATGGGATTGCTGGAGGCGATTACGGTGCCGCTGGTTGTCGCGATTCCCTTGTGGACCCAAACGGCCTTCAAAAATCCACTGCACGGGATTGTCGTCGGGTTTGTGGGGATCGTTATCCTTTTTTATGGCCTTAATCTGCTGCTTCGTAAATTAAATATAGCCCTGATGGAGGTTCCGGTTACAAGCATCAGTGTTTTTGCCTCTGCATTCTGGAGTGGTGTCATTCTGGCGTTAATTTTTTTAATTCAGCTTAATTTAAAATCACTGATTCCTTTTGGCTATCCATTCAAGGAAGCCATTCTCGGATTTTTTTCTGCGGGGGGTGCTATCTTTCTTGCAGCCTTGATTTATCAAGCATGTATCGTTCGTTTCCCCTTTCTGGCGATAGCTATCCGGACATCGGATAGTATGTTTCTGGTGAAGAAAATTTCTTTGTGGAGATTTTCACTGTGGTCAGGCGTTTACGAAAGTATCGCACTGCCCATCATCTTGCTGTGGAGTTTTTATCCCCGGTGGGCGGTGACTGCCGCCGTCATCACCGGCCTGATGGGCGGTTTTGCCGGAGGGGGCTTGATCTGGTTGATTTCGCTGAAACACAGGAGGATGGGTTTTATCGTTCTGGAGAAAACTGCGGTGACCGCTCCATCGGAACCTGAACGATGATGAAGCAGCCAATGAAGCCCGGACGTCTCTCGTAAATCACAATGCCCTCTTGTCTTTTCCATGCATGCTGCGCACGCGGACGGAATTGGCGTGAGCGTCGAGACCCTCCATTTGGGCAAAGTGCTGTGTTTGCGAGGATAATTTTTCGAAAGCCGCCTGGGAGAAGGCGAGCACGCTCATCCGTTTATAGAAATCATAAACACCCAGGGGGGAGGAAAACCGCGCCGTTCCCTCCGTAGGCAGGATATGATTGGCGCCGGCGGTGTAGTCGCCAAGAGCTTCCGGCGTATAAGACCCTAAGAATACGGAACCGGCGTTGCGAATTTGTTTTACAAGCTCCGCTGGATTGTTCACCATCAGTTCCAGATGCTCCGGCGCGAAAAGATTGGCCAGCTCCACGGCCTGGTTGATATCGGATGTGATAATAATCGCGCCG
>CAZDYR010000607.1:0-1832 GCA_964509625.1 uncultured Smithella sp.
GGATCCTTCTGACGGCCCAAATCAGGAAAATGAAGATCAAAACCAGGCAGACAACCGGAATAAAAATGGCGGCAATCGATGTTAACACAGAACCGGCAAGTTCCGCCGTTGCCAAAATCGGATTGGCCGTGCCCGCGGTGACCAGTGATGATTTGGCCCGCAGGGCCACCGTGGATCCCTGGACCAGTCCTGCAATCCCCCCTCCCGCAATCAGCGCCAGCGTCCATTTTACAAAGGGAGGCATATCCGCAATGACGGCGGCTGTGGTCAGAGTTCCGGCGATGACGGCCGCGGGTGACGCGATGGTATCCAGAATATGATCCACCCATGGGATGTAATACCCAAGAATTTCAAGAAGGGTTGCCACTGAAAACGCGATTGTCGAATAAGGGGCGCCCATCCAGGCAAAACCGGAAGGCAAAACGAGATATCCGGAAATCGCCGCAAGATTCAGCGCCAGCAGAGGAACAAAAACCCGAAATCCGCAGGCCGCGGCCAAACCCACGCCGACAGCTATGGAAAGAAATGTTTCCATCTACTCGACCTTGTTCTTTAACGACATGATGGAAGCATCTTAACAGATCATGATGATAAATCAATGTCCACGCTTCATGAAATTACAATTTGACAAAATAAAAATCCTGTATCAGGAAGTGATTTTGAATAACATCTTTTCCGGGTGAACCTATGGAATGCAAGAAGGAAATAAATCAGACCCACTGCACTTGCTCTTACGAGCCGTGCACCAGAAAAGGAATCTGTTGCGACTGCGTCACGTATCATCTTTCCAAAAGGCAGTTACCGGGATGCTTTTTCCCCAAGGCCGCGGAAAAAACGTACAATCGGTCTTTTGAGCATTTTGCCGATCTGGTCGCTAAAAAGCGCGTGTAGATCCGGATATCCGTTTTTTGAGCAGCTGTAAAGCTGCTCAATTGACAAAATGGCGTATTCATGCCAATGAGCAAATCCGGCCAAATTAAACGTCACGGGAGGTTCCTCGATAATATGGAAAATTTGAAGGACTTGCAATTGCGTTATGAATCCTTAAAAGGGCTGGGATTGAAACTGAATATTGAACGCGGTCAGCCCGGAGATGAAAACTTTAACCTTTCGAATGCGCTTTTGACTATCGTCTCGGAAAAAGACCTTGTGACAAAAAGCGGCTTTGATATCCGCAATTATCCCGGCGGTGTCCTGGGCCTGCCGGAAGCCCGTGAGTTGTTTGCTCCGATCCTTGGCGCCAAGCCTGAAGAAACGCTGGTGGGCAACAACGCCAGCCTGCTGATCCTCTCCCAGGTTCTGATCTGGGCGCTTTTGCGCGGCCTGGCGGGAAGCTCCTCCCCCTGGTGCAAAACCGGCAAGCCTAAAATGATCGTCACCGTGCCAGGCTACGACCGGCATTTCACGCTGTTGTCCGAAATGGGCTTTGAGATGATTCAAGTGAAGATGACTCAAGACGGGCCGGATATGGATGCAGTGGAAAAAGCGGCGGCGGATCCGGCTGTCAAGGGCATCCTTTTTGTGCCCACCTATTCCAATCCCACGGGAGATACGGTTTCCGACAAAACGGTTGAGAGGCTTGCCTCCATGAAAACCGGCGCGCCGGATTTCACGGTCTTTGCCGATGACGCTTATGTGGTTCATCATCTGGTGGATAATCCCGTGAAGCCCAAAAATCTCCTGCGTGCCTGCGAGGATGCCGGAAATCCCAACCGGGTCTATCTGTTCAGCTCCACGTCAAAGATTACCTTTTCCAGCGCCGGCTTGGGCTTTATGGCAACCAGCAGGGAAAACCTGGCCTACATTTCGAAACTTTTCGGAACGATGTTTAT
>CAZDYR010000608.1:0-1824 GCA_964509625.1 uncultured Smithella sp.
CAAAACATACACCCTGCTTATAAATAAGAAGAGAATCCCGGTAACCGAGGAAGTTTACAAGGCATATTATCAGCATAAAGAGCGCGAATCCTATTTGGACAAGCTTTCCGAGCGAAATAATCTATCCTATGAAGAATGCGAGGAAAAAGGCATTCAGATAGATTACTTATTACCGCAGACACAGGAATCCGCGGAGGACAAGCTTATCAAGGTTGAAATGCTTTCCCGACTGTCCGCGGCGATGGAAAAGCTGACGGAGCAGGAACGGCTGCTGATCTATACGCTGTTTTTCAAGGGCAAAAGCGAAAGAGAACTGTGCGCTATGCTCGGAATTGCAAAGACGACCCTGCATGATAGAAAAACGAAGATACTCGGCAAGCTAAAAAAGATACTACAAACTTAAAAATAATTCCGACCACCCCCTCACTTTTTTCCTTAAAGAAGTGAGGGGTATTTTTATTATCTCCCTCGCTGTTCCTTGACAAGTGCATATACGGTGTATCGGGAAAACCACCTTTCCCGCCGCTTAGAAGCGGCAAGCCACATAAGCGGGAACGCCATGACCATTCCGTAGGAATGCGAGCGATTACTCCCGGCTTTGAATCAGCCTGTTGCGGTCTGAATGGCGATGACGGGGAAAGGGATACACAATGATACTTCTGCCTTGAACGCCTCACCGCATTGGGCAGCCCGCGACGAATGACGGGATCAGGCCGGTTTGGGTTGGAAACTGATACCCATGCCAGTTGATATGTTGCTCTCCAGCAAGGAGCAGACCGGTACATACCCTTGTATCAGGGACGTTGTGAACAAGTATGATACATATATTTTTGCCATTTTTGTTTGACGGCAGAACTATTGCGCCGGGACACAAAGCGATTGACGCCTTGATGTGTTTTCAAAACCATTGGTGCTCCGGCGCACCATTCTGTCGCCAGGCATTTTCATATTTTCGAAATTCAAGGGAGATAAAAAATGTTTGATATAACGACGAGAGACTATTCTATTCTGGAAAAGTACATCCTAGCCGGAAGGATAAAGGCTGACAGCAGTTATTTCTTTACCCTGGACGGCAGGTATATTGTCCATTTCCGATTTTCAGGTAAGAGATTTACTTATTCCGTGCTGAACTACGCCACCGAGAAGTCAGTCGTGTTGGCGACAAGCCGAACTGTGCTCTCCGAAGCAGACTATCCGGGCCTTGTTAAAAAGATACTCCATTGCAAGGTATATCAGTTTGTGCTGCCACCACAGCCCCAAATTCTGATTGAAGCCATATTCCGGCAGCTCCTGCCGGAATACGGCTATACGGTGCGGGACAAGCAGCTTGAACTGTCGATGATGATGTTTGAGAGCATGAGGCATAAAAAGGTCGCCCTGTGCGAAGCCGAGGTGGGCACGGGCAAAACTCTTGCCTACCTTGTGGCTGCCATTGTCTATGGTCTGTATGAGGGGAAGGAAAGACGCACGAGTCCCTATGTTTTTGCCGGTCCGATGAGCCCGACGCCCATTACCATCACCACCTCCAGCATTGATTTACAGCAGGCCATCATAAGGAAGTTTATCCCAGACCTTTCAAGGATACTGATGGAGTATAAAATCATCGAAGGCCCCGTTACCGCCGTACTCCGAAAGGGAAAGGAGCATTATCTGTGCCAGGAACGCTATGCGGATTTCATGGGTTATCTTGAAAACAGTGATATTTCAAGGGATGTAAGGCTTTATCAAAAGCTGAAAGCAAAGACACTGGAGCAGGGCGATATTGACCTGGACGCCTACCCCGACATCAAACAGCATGTAGTCCGCAAAATTAACGTGCCCAGG
>CAZDYR010000609.1:0-1815 GCA_964509625.1 uncultured Smithella sp.
GCCATGTATAAAGGATGGTCGCGTTGATCGTGATGAAGCTCCAGCTCCAGATGATCACCTGATCCGGACTGATCTGACCGAGAGGCACAATCTCCATATCGACTCCTAAACCGGCTTCAGCCGTTTTTTGTTAACGGACCGCTTGGGCGGCCTTCTGCGGACCCAGACGACAGGTCAATATTTTTCTCATCACCACAAAACCCGCGAGCGCGACGGCCAGACGCTCCCAATGTCCGCCCATGATAAAATAAAATCCGACCGCCAGCACCGCCGCGCGCAGGGCAAGACTTCCCAGCATCAGACGCACGGGGCTTGCCGCGGACGGCATACGGCGCACCGTCTGCCAGAGCGCGATAAAGTAAAAGGCACCGAGAACCAGCCCCGCGGCAAAAGAGCCTGTCAACACCATGATCATGGACATACGCATGTTATTCTTCCTCGATAATTCTGCTGCGCACTTTTCTCACCCAGTAGGCCGCGTTGATACATCCCACAATCACTCCGGCAATCAGAAGCATCAGCGCCCAGGAATACTGACTGGGCCAGGTGCGGTCGATCCACAATCCCAGCGCAATGCCGATCAGCGTGGGAATGGCAACCGCCCAGCCGACAATGCCGAACATCCCGAGACCGAACCAGACGGTTTCGTCCTTGTGCCTCAGTCCCTTCAGACGGAGGGCTTCTTTTCTGGCAACCTGTTCGGTGAAGTGATCCGCCATTTTCCGGCGCCGCCCGTTGGATGTTCGTCGTATTTCAACCATCTTTAAACCTCTCCCTTGCCGGTTTTACAATCAACTTGGCGTGTTCGGAGAACTCGCCCTACTTGAGTTCAACAAAGCGTCTGATCAGACTTGCCTCTAATTTGGCGGAAGCGGAACGAACCATTTTCTCCCGCTCGTCCAGAACATCATACTGCTGCACAACCACCTCTTTAAGCTTTCCCAAATCCGGCGCTTTTACGGCATTGCGCGTGGAGACCAGTACGCTCGAACCTTTTTTGATCAGCGTGCCGACATCCATGGCGAGCAATTCCTGCCCCCCGGCGGCCAGCTCATACTGAAAAATGCCGGGAGCCAGCGTGGCCACAAAATCAATATGATTGGGCATCAGGCAGAAAGAACCGTTTTCCGCTTCCGCGACGATCTTCTTGACTTCCTGCACCATCATGACTTCGGCCGGTAATAAGATTTTAAGCAACATTTTCAATCTTTGCCTCTTCAATAGGTCCGATCATGTAAAGCGCCCGTTCCGGGATGTCCGCAAACTCATCGTTGAGTATTCTTTCGCAGCCGTTGAGCGTATCTTCGCGGGAGACCATCTTACCGGCCGTCCCGGTAAACTGTTCGGTCACAAAGAAGGGCTGCGTGAAGAAACGCTCCAGGCGGCGGGCGCGAAACACCGTCCGCTGGTCTTCGCGGGACAGTTCGGATATGCCCAGCATGGCGATGATGTCTTTTAAATCCTCATAGACCGCCAGCGTTCTGCGGATCTCCTGGGCGATTTTGTAGTGGCGCTCACCCGCGATGTTCGGCATCAGCATCTTGGAACCGGATTGCAAAAGGTCGATGGCCGGATAAAGACCTTCACTGGCCCGTTTGCGCGACAACGCTATCGTCGCGGACAAATGGCCGAAGGTATGCACGGCGGAGGGATCGGTAAAATCGTCCGCCGGCACATAGACGGCCTGAATGGAGGTGATCGCGCCGGTTTTGGTGTTGCAGATGCGTTCTTCAAGTTCCGCCAGCTCCGTCGCCAGCGTCGGCTGGTAGCCCAGACGGGAAGGCAGCTGTCCTAAAAGACCGGACACTTCCATGC
>CAZDYR010000610.1:0-1813 GCA_964509625.1 uncultured Smithella sp.
TCCCCCGTGTAGATGACCTCGGCGCCGGAGGCCTTGATCTTTTCCAGATAAGGGGCAAAGTCCGTCAGGAAGAGCTTGTGGTAATCTTCGCCGACAATCACGGCCTCCGGAAAATATTCCTTGAGCCCCGCTTTGAACGAATCCGCCATCCCGTGGCCAAAGGAATAGTCCTGGCACAGGATATAAAATTTCTTTTCCTTCTTCCGGATCTGACCATAGAAATAGGCCATTCCACGTCCGATCTGATCAGTTGTCGGCGAAGGCATGAAAGAATAACGCCCGAAATTCGTGGCATCCTGGAGTTCATCGGCCAGAGAGCCTTCATTCACGGAGATCACTTTGTATTTGTTGCCCACCTCGTTGATGATTTTCTGCAAATTGCTGCCGGAGGTGCCCACCAGGAAGTGCACCTTCTCCTGAAGGACCATCCGTTCACAGACCTTCTTGGTCTGATCGGGCTTGGACATATGATCGGCCTGGATAATTTCAATCAGTCTCTTTTTACCGTCCACCCAGATCCCCCCGCGCTTGTTGATGTCATGAGCGGCAAACTGAAGCGGCATCATATGGATGGGTCCATTCGCGGCGCCCGGCCCGGAAAAGGTATTCACGTAGGCAATCTTAATGGTGTCCCCTTTAACGGTACCCGCCATTGCCGATTTTGTGGGATCAAAATCGGACATGTCCGACATTTTTTTAGAATCAAACCTTGCGTTTGGTTTCCCTATTTTGTCATCTGGCGCGGCTTTATCTGTTTTGACTATCTTTTCTGCTTTTGCTGCTGAGGCTAAGGACGGACTGAAGGCCATAAAGGTTAAAAGAAACATACAACACAGGAGAACTGTAACTTTTTTTCTGGTCATCGTTTTCATTGTTCATCTCCCTCCATCTGGTTACATTAAAATTTACGATATCGTAAAAAATGTACATGAAACAATGTCAACTCTTTGGATAAAGTGGGTTATCGACAAATCACCTCCTTCTGATATTCCCACACAAGACGAAAACATGCATGATGATAAATGGCCTCTTTTTTTCTATCAAACCATAAAAAACCTAAACCCATGTCTATATTAACATAGTGCTTATTTAAAGGTCAAATAAACGTTAGCTATATTTTTATGTACATTGCTGCCCTTCACTGTCAATGGGTTTCGAGACAGAGTGCAGACTCATGAAAAAATATTCGCTTCACCGCTTGCAAACCATTTTTTAAAAGTTTATAAAAGGGCCTGAATTTGTAAAGCGTGAACGGAAAATCTATAGTCTTATTTCGGTGTCTATAAAATCAGGAGGGCGAATATCATGGGTAATATTTTCAATTTTTCAGGTAAAACAGCGATTGTCACCGGTGCGGGCCGGGGGATTGGCCGGGTGATTGCTCTGGGATTGGCCGAAGCCGGAGCGAATGTTGTTGTGTGCAGTAGGTCGAAGGCGGAAATTGACGCCGTCGCGGATGAAATCCGTAAAAAGGGGAGCAAAGCCTTGCCCGTGGTTACCGATCTGACGGTTCATGAACAGCTGGAAAATCTGGTGAACGCGACGATTAAAGAGTTCGGCAGGATCGATATTCTGGTCAACAACGCGGCCCGCAGCTTTTTGCGCGGTCTTCTGGATCTGCGCGAGGACGGATGGGACAAATGCTTCAACACCAACGTCAAGGCCGTCTGGCTGTTGAGCCGTCTGGTCGCCCGCCCGATGATTGAACAAAAAGGCGGAAAGATTATCAACATTACTACGGTCGGCGCGGAGAAGGCCGAAGCGGGCATGGCCGCCTATGGATGCAGCAAGGCGGCGCTCAAGCACCTGACAC
>CAZDYR010000611.1:0-1036 GCA_964509625.1 uncultured Smithella sp.
GGTCTCTTCGGCGGCGTATATGCATGCCATTACCTACGCAAGAAACCGTATCCAGGGCGTCCACATCACCCAGTCCATGAACCCGTCGGCGCCGCGAGTGGCGATCATGGAGCACCCGGACGTCAAGCGGATGCTTTTGTACATGAAGAGCACCATCGAAGGCATGCGGATGCTGTGTCTTTTCCTGGCCTATCATGAGGATATCATGCACTATTCGCCGTCGCCGGATGAAGTGAAGGAATCGACGGGGATCGTGGAGATTTTGACGCCGATCGTGAAGGCGGGCATATCGGACGCCGCCTGGCTGGTGACGGCGGAAGCCATGCAGGTCTACGGCGGCTACGGCTACTGCCAGGAGTACCCGGTGGAGCAGTACGCGCGGGACGTGAAAGTGTTTTCCATTTACGAGGGGACCAACGCCATCCAGTCTCTGGATCTGCAGATGCGCAAGATCCTGATGAATCCCGAGATGTTCAACTACCGGATGCTGAAGAAATACATTGCCGACACCATTGCGAAGGCCAGAGGCATTGTGGATGACAGATACATCACCCCGGTGGTTCGGGGGATGGAGAAGTTTGACGAGGTTATTGGCATGATGCAGGGTCAGCTCAAGGAGGGCAAGTTTCTGGCGCTGGTGGCCAATGCCACGCCGATGCAGCAGGCGATGTTTCCGTTGATTGTGGCGTGGCTGCACCTGTGGAGCCTGGCGATCACGATTCCGAAGGCGAAGGCGCTTTTGGGGGATGCCAAGGGAGCGGACCGCAAGAAGATATTGGAGTCGAATTCGGAGGCGGCCTATTACAGCGGCCGGGTGCTGTCGGCGCAGTTTTACATTGGCGCGGAATTTCCGAAGTTTTTCGGCCGGCTCGAGTGCATCATGAACAATGAAGGCGCGGCGATCAAGGTCGAATCCGAAAACTTCACCGGCGCCCTCAAAGAATAAGCCTGCCGGGAAAAAAGCAAAAGAACTCTCACGGGGCTCGCCGTTTGTTCGATGACCAAGCAAGCGGTGAGCGCCATGTCTATCTCTAAG
>CAZDYR010000611.1:1046-1812 GCA_964509625.1 uncultured Smithella sp.
CTCTAAGGAGGTGTGGTGGGGGCATGATCATTGATTGTCACTATCATCTTGAAGAGAGAGTTTATTCGGTTGAACGTCTGATAACCGAGATGAAGAAATCCTCCGTCGATCGGATCGCGCTCATGGGCAGCATGATAGAGCCGTTTAAAGAGCCGCCTGCGGTCCTGATCCGAATGCTGCAGATCCTTCTGGAAAATCCTGTTTTAAGAAGGCTGGCCGAAGGATTTGTTTCAAACTTCACGAATCAAGGCGAGATCAGGATTCTGGGAAGGCCCTATCCCGTTTTGTCGGATCCCGATAACGAAAAAGTGTTTCATGCCGTCGGAAAATACCCGGACAAGTTCCTGGGCTGGGTCTTTGTCAATCCCAGGGGGAAAAAAGACCCGGTGGCGGAGTTTGAAAAGTATAAAGACGCCGAAGGATTCATCGGCGTGAAAGCGCATCCTTTCTGGCACCGCTTCCGGCCCGTGGAGCTTGCACCCGTTGCCGAAAAACTGGTAAAAATCGGAAAGCCGCTTCTCATCCATGCGGGATTCGGCGGAGACGGCGACTTTGAAGCCCTTCTGCAAAAGGTGCCCGACCTCAAACTTATTCTGGCGCATGCCGGGTTCCCCGATTACGCGGACACCTGGAAAAAAATCAAATCTCACCATAATGTCTGCCTGGATCTTTCCCAGACGACCTACACCAGCGAGAAAGCCACGCGCAGGGCCGTGGATGCTCTGGGGGCGAACCGGCTTTTCTTCGGGACGGACGGCCCCTATGG
>CAZDYR010000612.1:0-1811 GCA_964509625.1 uncultured Smithella sp.
GACGGGATGTCTCGGCGGTATTCACCTGAATGGTTTGGCCCTTGAATTCCGGATTCGCGGCGATCTCCAGGGTGTAATGGCCCGCCTGCGGAACTTTCAGCCAGCGGAATGATACCGATCTGCCTTTATATTCAAGACCGTTTGCGGGCTCCTGAATAAAAGGCGGCAGAGGATTGATCCGTACCTGTATCTTCCGTCCTTCGGAAGGAAATCCCTCGATGGCCGCATCATCAATACTGCGGCTGTGCAGATAATACTCACCGTCATCGAGTCCCGTCAGTTCAAAGGCGCCTCCCCGATGAATCATCTTTTCCCGAAGAATGTTTTTTCCTGAAGCGTCCGCGGACAGTCCAATCCGGTAAGCGGCGGCGCCGGGTACATCATGGAACCTGATGGAAAACGGCATGATCCGGTACAAATCCTGGAGATCAGACGGCTCGGGAGGCATAAGCAGTTTGCGGGGCTTCAGGGGAGGCTCGCCTTTATTGACGCGTGTTCCCTCTCCCTCCTGAAGGGAAACCACCCGCTTTTGCGCCTGAACATCAATCTTCCCCTCCAGAACCTCCGACGTCATGTTCTGCCCGGCATCCACGGCCACCCGGAAATCGGTTCCCCGGGCTGACGCGACCGCGGCCGGTGTCTGGATTTCGATTCGCGACTCGTGCCCCAGAGAGCGCCGAACTTTCAGAATAAACTGGCCTCCGCGTAAAATAAATCGCTGCCACAGCGTTGAGTCGGCCTTTTTCTGCGTGGTTCGAATCTCAAGGATGGTATCCGGGCGCTGGAAAAAAGAAGTTCCGTCGTCAAAAACAATTTCAGCGACACTCTCATGCCCCGTTCGGAGAATATCGCCCTGCATGACAAGATCATTTACGTTAAGCTTTTTCCATTCCGCTTTTTGTCCGGAACGAACGGCAACATCTCCCTTGATGAAAACAACCTGACCGTTATGAGGCAGTCCTTTGAGAAGCCGCACGGGAATAAGCAGACGCTGTCCCTGATGGATCAGATCGTGATTTTTAAGGTGATTAATGCCGGCAATTTCCGGCCAAAGGGACGGTTCATCAAGATATTTTTTACAGATGTTGATCAGGGTGTCATTTTTAACAACAGTCATTTCTATTGTTTTTTCATCACCCGCCTGCGCGGCCAAAGGCAATAAAAACAGAAGAAGCGCAAAAAAGAAAGGGATAGAAAATATTTTCTTCATGGGCCATCTCTTTAAAAATTACCGGGCTCGTTTACACCAATCAAACGATCCCTGCCTTAAGACAACACTCTGTTATGTTTTATACTTGCGTGGCCGCCTGAAATTGCGGTAACTTTACATTAATCGGCTCAAATAAGTCAAACCTAAAGTGTAATTAATCAATATTACTAATGATTATCAGAATAAAACAGGTGTATTACAAATAATAACGATCAGATAAGTCCAATGACACAATATTTATTAACTCAGTCTCAGTCTTTCCCGTCGTAAACACACCCGGATTCGGGGCTTTCCTGAACGATGATTTTGCACAATTGCGGAAGTGCGGGCTGAAGACGCTGCCAGATCCATCGGCACAGGTTTTCCGACGTGGGATTTTCCAGGCCTTCAATGTTGTTCAAATTCTTGTGGTCCAATTGTTCCAGGATGGGTTCAAACGCTGCTGTGATAGATGAAAAATCCATCACCCAGCCTGTGCGGGGATCGGCCTTGCCCCGGAGATGTATTTCCACGCGAAAAGAATGACCATGCACCCTGGCGCATTTGTGGCCTTCCGGAACACAGGGCAGATGGTGCGCCGCATCAAATTTGAACACTTTAT
>CAZDYR010000613.1:0-1804 GCA_964509625.1 uncultured Smithella sp.
GGCAAGGTAACGCGCGGCTGGCTGGGAATTTCCGTTCAGGATATTTCTGATGACATCGCCAGCAATTTAAATCATAAAAACAAAAGCGGCGCCCTGGTATCGGATGTTTTCAAAGGTGATCCTGCGGATAAGGCAGGCATTAAAGTTGGTGATATTATTACAGAAATCGATGGAAAGCCCGTTAAGGACAGCCATGATTTACTTTTGATTATCGCCGCATTACACGTTGGCCAGAAAATGAATTTAAAGGCTATTCGCGACGGGAAAGAAATGACATTCCAGGTGACAGTTGCGGAGCGCAAGGATAACGCAGTCACAGCAGCCGAAGGATCGGGGAAGGGACCTTTTGGGATTTCGGCGCAAGACATTACCCTTGAAATTGCCAGACAACTGGGCATCTCGCGGGATGGCGTAATTGTCACTGAAGTTGAAAATGGCAGCCCGGCGGACGAAGTCGGTATTCAGCCTCAGGATATAATTGTTCAGGTCAACCGTGTTAAAATTGCATCCATGAAGGATTTTAACCGGGAAATTTCTAAAGCCGCGGCAAAAAAAGGTGTCACTTTATTGATTAAGCGCGGTAGATCAAGTTTCTTTGTAGCACTGCGAAGCGAATAAAAAATATAAGAAATACGTAAAAAGGGCAGACTCTGCAGAGTCTGCCCTTTTTTTATGTAGATAAAAAAAATTAAAAGCATTAATAATCCGATTATGAAACTTTTTGATTATACAGGTGTGATTCATCTCCATTCGTCTTTATCATTTGACGGACACACGCCTATGGGAAACATCATCCAAGCTGCAGAAAAAAACGAGATCGATTTTTTAATGTTGACGGATCACGATCACCTGAACGCGAGGAGCCAGGGATGGGAAGGCTGGCAGGGAACAACCCTTGTCATTGTCGGCGAGGAAATAGCGCCGAGATTTAATCATTATATTGCTTTCAAAATCAAGGAGCCTTATGTCTGTAAAGATGACCCGGAGGGAAGGAATCCTCAAAATTATATTGATGCCGTAAATAGGCAGGGCGGGTTTGGCTTTATCGCTCATCCTGACCATGAAGGAACGCCAATGTTTCACGTGAAACATTACTGCTGGAATGACTGGAACGTGAGTGGCTACACAGGAATCGGCGTCTGGGACTTTATGACAGATTGGCAAAAAAACCTGACCGGTTACCTCCGCGGGCTGCTGTGCTTCCTTTTTCCTGCTTATTTTCTTAAAGGCCCCCGCAGGATCACACTGGACAGATGGGATCATCTAAATCAAACCCGGAAAACGGTCGGCATCGGAGAACTGGACAATCATGCCAGTAAAAAAAATATTGGCGGAATTCCTTTTATTGCCTTTCCTTTCGATAGAGCTTTCCGGTTTATCTGCACACACATATTAACTTATGATGAGTTCTGTGGCGACAGCCAAAGAGATATCAATTTGGTTTATGACTCTCTGCTAAAAGGGCGCTGTTATTTTGCCCTGGAATATTTCCATAAAGCCCGTGGATTTCAATACCGTATAAATCAAGGCAATGAAGAATTCTATATGGGCGATTCATTCAAGTTTTCCGGAGGCGCGCAAATGTTTGTTTTTTGTCCTGTAAAATCTTATATCCGGATCATCAGAAATGGCAGCGAATTGGTTCAAAAGATTTCCAATCATTTGTCCATGCCGGTGCAAGAAGCCGGTGTCTACCGAGTGGAAGTTTACTTGAAATCAGCCGGGAAAGTTCGTCCCTGGATATTTTCCAATCCTATCTTTGTAAACTGATTCTCATATCGCTCATTTTTTTATAATCTATAGT
>CAZDYR010000614.1:0-1801 GCA_964509625.1 uncultured Smithella sp.
TTGATAATCTGGTCACCGGATTTCACGCCGGCTTTGTAGGCAGGCGTATCTTCGATAGGAGAAACAATGGTTAAAACATCTTTCAAAATCGTTATTTCGATGCCAATCCCGCCAAAATGCCCCTGTGTCTCTACTTCCAGTTCTTTATAAAGCTCGGCGGTCATAAACGCACTGTGGGGGTCAAGGGACTTGATCATGCCGTTAATCGCACCCTGAATCAAAACAGAGGAATCGACTTCATCCACATAATTTTTCTGCACCATGTCTAAAACTTCGTTGAATGTTTTAATCTCTTTATAGATATTCTTGTCTTTTGCTGGAACTTTGCTGTCGGAATACGGCCCAAAAATCACAAAAAGTCCAAGGATGATAATGACAAATACTGGCCATTTACCGGATACGTTTTTCATGTGCTGCCTCACTGTAAACAAGGTATGTTATTTAACATAAAGATATGACTTCAATGTTGTGAAGTATATACCATTACTCGAGTTATTTTCCATATATTTCGGCAATCAAGGGGAGAATATTAAGTGTATTTTTATGAGTTGGGCATGAAGACGAAAGATTATTGCTACTCAATCGACCAAATAGTCACGCCTGCCGAATCCTTCAACGTAATATTCTGCAGAGCCAATTCCTTACGAATATCATCAGCCCTACTCCAATCTTTGTCTTCGCGGGCTTTTTGCCGCGCCAGAATGAGGGCTTCTATTTTGGGAACATCCAAACCTCGCTTCCCAACTTCAATATCGCGGTCGGTCTGGAAGAAGATGTCCGGATCAGATTGAAAAACGCCCAACACATCACCAAAATGCATAAATGCGCCGGCTGCGGTCTCCAGAATGACCTGCTTAGCTGACGCAGGCATTTTCTTTTCCGCCGTTGTGATATGATTGATCAGGCGGGCGGCGTCGAAAACATATCCCAGGGCCTGCGCCGTATTAAAATCATCATCCAACGCGACGTCAAACTTTTCTTTTAGTTCATTTAATTTATTGACGTACTCCTGCTGCGCGGGCTGGAGCTTTTCCCGGGCTTGCGGACCTATTTTGACCCGGGTTTCTTTCAGCAGCTGCAGGGCGGTATAACAGCGAATGAGCGCCGTTCTCGCTTCCTTGAGTGCCACCTCCGAATAATCCACCGGGCTCCGGTAATGGCTCTGGATCATAAACAAACGCAGGGCTTCCGGATGGTATTGTCTGATAATTTCACGAATGGGAAAAATATTCCCCAGGGACTTGGACATCTTTTCCGCATTGATTTTGACAAAGCCGTTGTGCATCCAGTAATGGGCCAGGGGCTTTCCGGTTGCCGCCTGGGATTGAGCGATTTCATTTTCGTGGTGCGGAAAAACCAGATCTTCACCGCCCCCATGGATATCAAACGTTTCGCCCAGATAACGCCGGCTCATAGCCGAGCACTCAATGTGCCAGCCCGGCCTACCCTTTCCCCAGGGACTTTCCCAGAAAGGTTCGCCTTCCTTGCTCTTTTTCCAAAGGACAAAATCCAGCGGATTTCTTTTCTTGTCATTGACGTCCACGCGGGCGCCGGCCATCATGTCATCGAGTTTGCGTCCCGACAATCCGCCATAGGCGGGAAAGTTGTTGACCGCGAAAAAAACATCACCGTCCACACAGTAGGCGACGCCTTTTTCTTCCAGCGTTGCAATCAGAGCGATCATATCCGCCATATGCCCGGTGGCTCTGGGGGTTACAGTGGGGGTCAAAACATTGAGCGCGGCCATATCTTCATCATGCAGATGGATATACCGCTCGGCAATGTGAGCGATGTCAACACC
>CAZDYR010000615.1:0-1794 GCA_964509625.1 uncultured Smithella sp.
ATGTGATGCGCGATATGTCCCACGCACCCAAAAGCCCGCTCGATGTGCTGCTGGCTAAAAAATCATCGACAAAGTAAAAACGTTTTGACTGAAACGTTCTGCAATGGGTTTGCCTATCTTTCAACACAGCCGCTTGCATACGCTATTATGAACGGTCTCGGCATAGTATTCACAATTTAACCATTTTCAACTTTACTCGTCTTCCCGGTCTTGTGACCTTTAGGTTACGAAAGCCGGGAACCGGATTAATTGTTCCTGGATGCCGGCCTCCGCCGGCATGACGAATTTGTATTCAATGATGAGACGATTAATAGTTAGCTATGAGCTATGTGTGACCCGCAGGCGTATGATCCACGATCCATGAGCTTCGAGCTATCCACTATTCACCTATCGTCCCTTGCCCATGGCCGCTTAACGATCCACCATCCACCATTCACCATCCACCAGTTGCCTTCATCCTTTTCCAAAAATATCCCAGTATCCTTTGATGAAAACCAGGATAATGATGAGCGGTAAAATGAAGCGGGCGTAGATATTAGCCCAGCGGGGAAATTGCAGTCCAACGCCTGTGTTGGCTTCAGCGATGAAGTTGTTCCAGCCCCATCCGTAACGGCTGACGCAGAATAGAAGAAAAATCAGAGCGCCCAGAGGCAGCAATGTTGTGCTGAAGATGAAGTCCTCGAGGTCAAGAATGTTGGTGCCGGCTCCCAGCGGCTGAAATCCTGCAAGAACATTGAAACCCAGCACACAGGGCAGGGAAAGAACAATGATGACCAGACAGTTCACAAAGGACGCTTTCCTGCGGCTCCAGCCGTGGACATCGATCCAGTAGCTGACGATGTTTTCAAACACCGCAATGACCGTGGTCAGGGCGGCAAAGCTCATGAACACGAAGAAAATCGATCCCCAGACGCGCCCGCCGGGCATCTGGTTGAAGATGTTCGGAAGGGTGACGAATATTAACCCCGGTCCCGAATCGGGACTTACGCCAAAGGCGAAACAGGCGGGGAAGATGATGAAGCCGCTCATGATCGCCACAAAGGTATCCAGTCCGATGATTCTAATCGACTCACCGGTCAGGCTGTGCTCCTTGCCGATATAGCTGCCGAAAATGGCCATGGCGCCGATGCCCAGGCTGAGCGTGAAAAAGGCCTGCCCCATCGCGGCAAAGATCACTTCACCGGGGCCCGCGGCCATCAGGCGATCGAAATCGGGCAAGAGGTAGAACCGGAGGCCTTCGCCCGAGCCCGGCAGCCCGACGGAATGAACAGCCAGCGCCAGGATCAGGACGAACAGAAGCGCCATCATGATTTTGCAGACCCTTTCCACGCCGTCACGCAGACCGATGCTGGTGACGAGGAAGCAGGACGCAACGGTAATGATCATCCAAAAGATCATGGTCGGGGGATCGCCGAGCAGGCCGCCGAAGAAAGCCTTGATTTGGTCGGGTGCAAGGCCGGCAAAATCGCCGCGAGCGGTAAAAAATAAGTAAGACAGAATCCAGCCGGAGACGGTTGTATAGAACATCATTAAAAGATAATTTCCGGCAATGGCCGTGTGTCCGTAGATATGCCACTTTGTTCCCGCGGGTTCGAGCGTCTTGAGGGCTTTCCCGATGTTCTGCTTTGAGGCTCTGCCGATCGCAAACTCCATGACCATGATCGGAAGACCGATGATTATCAGAAAGAGCAGATAAATCAGAACAAAGGCGGCGCCGCCGTATTTTCCGGTGATGAAGGGGAAACGCCAGACATTCCCCAGGCCGATGGCGCATCCCGCCGCCAGTAAAATGAA
>CAZDYR010000616.1:0-1788 GCA_964509625.1 uncultured Smithella sp.
AAAAGCCGACGAGGACGATTTAGACGAAGAAGATTCTCTTTTCGCCCGGACAAGGGAAATCGGAAAATACCAGGACATTTCTCTTCGCCTGAGACGCTTCGGCTACGAATTTTTCAGGCACACGGCCGCCGTTTCACCCGAACGTAAAGACATTCCCGTTCCACTGAGCTACGTTGTCGGATCGGGAGATCAGATCAATATTCTTTTGTGGGGACGACTCAATGCCCAGCATTCGCTGACAGTCGACCGCGAGGGAAAAATCACCATTCCGCAGATCGGCCCTGTCTATGTTGCCGGCATGACTTATGAGCAGATGTCCAAACACGTGATCGCGAAGGCCGAGCAGATTGTGGGCACCAACATCGACATCACCATCGGCTCCACCCGATCCATCCCCATTTTTGTTCTGGGCGATGTCAGAAAGCCGGGCGCCTACACGATCGGAGCGATGTCCACCGTCACGGACGCGCTCATCATGGCGCGCGGCCCGTCCGCCATCGGCTCGATGCGCCGCGTTGAAGTCCGCCGTAAAAACAAAGTCATCACGCATTTCGACCTTTATGACCTTTTCCTGAAAGGAGATAAATCGCGCGATGTCACTCTGCAGGCGGGAGACGTCGTATTTGTCCCGGTGACGGGACCGCAGGCCGGCATTGCCGGCAATGTGAAACGGCCGGCCATTTATGAGCTCAAAGACAAATTTGATCTGAACCATTTGTTAGAACTTTCGGGCGGTATTATTCCCAGCGCCTATACACAGCAGATGCAGGTGGAAAGGATCATCAAAAATGAAAAGCAGATTGTCATCGATATCAATGACAAAACATTGAGCATGGTGAAGGATTTTGTGATCCAGGACGCGGACATTATCAAAGTCTTTTCCATTGTGGACATGGACGAGAACGCCATTTATCTGAACGGCAACGTCAAGCGCCCGGGCAAGTATGCCTTCAAGCCGGGCATGCGGATCAAAGACCTGGTCAAGGACACCACGGACCTTCTGGATGCGACCTACTTCGACTACGCGCTCATCAAAAGACAAACGCCTCCGGACCAGGCCATTGTGTTAATCCCTTTAAACCTGGGAAAACTGATTTTGCAAAATGACGACTCCCAGAACTTTGAATTAGCGCCCCGGGATCAGTTGTTTATCTTTAATCGGAATTTATTCATTGATCCGCCTTTTGTGATGGTGGAAGGCGAAATTCGCGGAAGCTCCACGGACGTCTATCAGGACGCGGCCAAACTGGACGCGCAGTACAAAGCCCGCGCCCAGGGCATCGCCTCTGAACTTCGCGCCATCAAAGAAGAGCTGAACAAGGACGCGCGGCTGTATCTTTATGCGGCAAAAATCGAAGAAATAGAAGATGAAATCGCGGCGGAAAAAAGGCCCACCCCCGGCGCGCTGCGCTACCTGCAAATAGAACTGGAGAAGGCCGGAAAAGTGGAATTGACCGAAAGGCTGAAAAAACTTGAGGCAAGAATGCAGGTCTCAAGGCGAATCGATCTGGCCGGCAACATGAAAGTGAAAGACGCAATCTTAAACGCGGGCGGGCTGACGACAAGTGCCAGTATGGAAAGCGGTGAGATTATCCGCCAGTATGCAAAAAATGAATATAAAACGACCTATTTCAACGTGGCCAAAGCAATGGCGGAAGATCCGAGAGACAATCTGCCTCTGCACGACAGGGACAGGATCATCATCCATTCCATCTGGGAGAAGAACCCTAAAAACAGCGTTTTTGTGGCGGGTGATGTCACCAATCCGGGGACCTATCAGTATACGGA
>CAZDYR010000617.1:0-1786 GCA_964509625.1 uncultured Smithella sp.
GGGTGATGATTTCCGGATGAATGTCATGAACGCCGCAGTCGAAGGACGCTTTTTCACCCGTTTCCCGGATAATCTGATCCACTTCCTTTTCCACTTTTTTCACGATTTCTTCGATCCGGCCGGGATGAATACGGCCGTCCTGAATCAGACGTTCCAGAGAGATTCGGGCGACTTCCCTTCTGACCGGATCGAAACTGGACAAAACCACCGCCTCCGGTGTGTCATCTACGATCAGATCAATACCGGTGGCCGCTTCAATCGCGCGGATGTTGCGGCCTTCGCGTCCGATGATGCGGCCCTTCATTTCTTCGCTGGGCAGATTAACGACGGATACCGTATGCTCCGCGACATAATCCCCCGCGTACCGCTGGATGGAGTAGGCGATGATTTCCCGCGCCTTACGGTCAGCCGTGAGTTTGGCTTCTTCTTCAATTTTGCGGACAATTCCGGCCGCGTCACGTTTGGCTTCCGACTCCATCGACTGGATGAGAATGTTTTTCGCCTCTTCGGGTGTGATGCCGGCAATCTTCTCCAATTTGTCTTTCTGTTCTTCCACCATGGCGTCCAGCCGTTTGTGCTTTTCCTCCAGGGCGTGTTCTTTCTGGCTTAAGCCTTTTTCACGCCCTTCGATACCCGCTTCTTTTTGCGACAGGGTGTCAATGCGCTTATCCAGATTTTCTTCTTTGGACCGTATGCGCCTCTCCAGCGCTTCCAGATCATTTTTGTAATCTTTGGTTTCCCGGTCGAAATCCGCCTTCATTTTCAGCAGATTTTCCTTGGCCTGCAGGATCGCTTCTTTTTTAATCGTCTCCGCTTCTTTTTTGGATTCCCCGACAATACGGGCCGCCAGACTCTCCGACGCCTTGATTTTCTTTGTCGTAAATATTTGTTTCAAAACATAGCCGACAACCGCCCCCACCAGAACTGCCACTATTATAAACAGGACAAATAAACCGCCTTCTAACATTGTTGTTACCTCCTCAGTTATCCCGTCGAAAATGCTGTCTTAAAAACCGGTCTTGCCGCTCATACAGACAGATCCGTCCGACAGGATTATATTTAAACCTTCCGGCAGGCTTTCGTTCATATCCTTACCGAAGGATTCATGGTTCAATCAAACGCTCCGCATCGCGCTGCGGATCTTCAACGCTCGTCTTGCTTAATCGGAATTCAAATCTTTAGATGTTGTGACGGAAAAAGGATGAGAAACGGGGACATAAAAAAACCCCCGCCTATGCCGTGTCAATCACGATTTTGAACCTTTGTAAAAAGTGGGCGCCCGGTGTTGTTTGTTTCAGGCTTTCTGCCAGCCGACCAGCGGAACAAGGCGGACATGCACACCGCAAACAAGTATAGGCCCCAGGTTCAAAGTGTTGGCTCAAAAACAAATGACAATCACGCACATCGCAGGGGTAAACAATTTTTAATTAACTTGCGTTTTCAATCAGTTGAATCAATTTTTCGGACCGTTGCGTAAGCTGATCGCAGAGGTCCTGATTAACTCCCTTTAATTTTAAAAATTCTTCTGAAATGTTTAAAGCTGCCAGGATAGCCACATCTACTGTCCGGAGTCCATCGCTGGTTTGCATAATATCTTCCATTTTATCATTGACAAACCGGACAACATTGTTCACTTGTTCATCTTCCGCATCACTTAAAACCGCAAGCTCCTGTCCTAAGATCTTAATGTCGTAACGCTTTTTCAAAATTCACGCCCTGGAAGCTTATTTGACCACCTCTATATCTGCAAGTAAATCAAGCAGTGAATCCACCCTCGCGCGTACGC
>CAZDYR010000618.1:0-1785 GCA_964509625.1 uncultured Smithella sp.
CCACGGGAATCTTTTCTCCCGGCCGGACACGCAAACGATCGCCCTTCATGACATGCGCCAAAGGAATATCTTTTTCATTACCATCCGTTTCTATTTTTCGGGCAGTCTTCGGTGCCAGACCCAACAATTTCTTTATAGCTGTACCGGTCCGGCTTCTCGCCCCCAGTTCCAGCACCTGGCCCAGCAATATCAAGACAACGATGACACTCGCGGCCTCAAAATAAACTCCAACGGTACCCTTTGCCGTCCGCATCGTCGCAGGGAAAAGATAGGGGAACAACACGCCCATTAAGCTGTAAAGGTAGGCCACCGAAACCCCAAGTCCGATCAGGGTAAACATATTAAGACTTTTGTTGATGACGGACTGGACGCCCCGGACGAAGAATGGCCATCCCGCCCAGAGGACTACCGGTGTTGCGAGCAGGAGTTCCAACCATACATAGGTCCTGGCGGTAGCCAGGGTATCAAGTAACCTGCCGCCCGGAATCATATCACGCATGGCAATAATCAGCAGAGGGACTGTCAGGATGGCACCCACCATGAAACGTTTGGACATGTCATCATATTCCGGGTTGCTCTCTGTCTTTGTCATCGAGGCGGTTTTCGGTTCCAATGCCATACCGCACTTCGGGCAATTGCCCGGCTTATCACGGATGATTTCCGGATGCATGGGGCAGGTATATTCTATCTTTCCCTCTGCCGGCAGAGGAGTCCTTGGTTCCAGAGACATGCCACACTTCGGACAGCTGCCCGGCTCATAGCGGATAATCTCGGGGTGCATGGGGCAGGTCCATTGAGCTTTGGCACTAACTTCTGTATGCTCTTTTTTATCGCCCTCTGCTGCGGTTCCAAGGTACGATTCAGGGTTGCTGTCGAAAGATTTCTTGCAGTGATCAGAACAGAAATGATACGTTTTCCCTTTATAGAATGACTTTGCAACAGCGTCCCCTTCTTCGATAGTCATGTTGCATACCGGATCTGTGATCTTCATCTTTCCCTCACGGACTCGATTACATACCGCAAAATATTGCCACTACTTTTTGCATGTTCAACAAAGCTGACACATCCGGCGGGCTGGTAAGGAAGTTATAAATGGTAACGAACACGAGGCCGGCGTATATCTCGCGCTTTTTCCCATAGTATCATTCATGCTTGCGCTTCGGCTTAGTAACAACTTGGTTAGACAGAAACTTTTTTCGAAATGCATTAAGCTTCGAGATCGCGCTTCATCCGTTCAAAATCTTCTTTACTGATTTCACCCTTAGCGTAACGCTTCTTCAGGATATCCATGTGAGTTTCACCTTGTGCTGGTGTTTGTGCCTTTGTTTTCTGAATCCGAACGAAGAAATAGATCAGCAATCCAACGACGATTAAAAATATGATCCACATAAACATTCCTCCATATCCAAATCCGTAATGCATCATGGGCCACCAATCGCTGGACATCTGCGAGTTATAGCAACCGGCACCTGAGCAGGATATAAACATGCCGGTCATCAGAACAAGGAACATGCCAGGAAAATTTTTCATTTTTCGGACCTCCTCATTTTATGGAATCAAAACCATCTGCAATTGTCCTCCTGCAGTCACAGCAAGTTACTAAGGTCAGTCACGAGATATGTCTGTCTCCAATATACCGATCTTATATGGCCCGTTGCCTTTTCAATATGAATCCTGTCAACGAGGTCATTCTCCTTTGTTAATATCTCTGTTTCAAATGCATTCCCTGCAGAATTCGAGAGTTCGAGGAATTCGGGCGCATCCGGGAAACATAAAATTTAATTT
>CAZDYR010000619.1:0-1785 GCA_964509625.1 uncultured Smithella sp.
TTCTTCAGCTCTCCCGCGATTCTGGAGGCGAAAATGCTGGCATCAAAACGCGTGATGGGGCCGATGCCGGATTTTCCGGCAATGGCGCCCGCCCATGTTTCCGCAACGGAGTTACCAAGGGGAGTGAGAGCACCAAGGCCTGTGACAACGACACGCCTTTTCATGAACGATGATCCTTTATTGTAAAAAAATTAATTGATTCCTTTTTTCTGGAGGAAATCGATAACGTCTTTAATCGTTCTGATCTTTTCCAGTTCTTCATCGGCAATCTCCACGCCGAAAGCTTCTTCCATCTCCATGATCAGTTCCACCAGATCCAGAGAATCAGCGCCCAGATCATCAATGAATGACGCCTCCGGTTTGCACTTCTCCGGAGCCACATCCAGCTGTTCCGCTACAAGTTTAATGACTTTTTCTTCTAATGACATGAATTCCCTCCCCTAGTCCAAGATTAGACTGAATAAAAAATAACAAGTGCTGACCTTATTACCTGTTTTTGTAAAAAAAATCCTTATTTTTTTAACGCAGAAGAAATCTGCATTTCAGGACCGTCGAGATAAACGCCGCGCGGTGTCGGGCGGGAAAATCTCTGTGCCTTTACCGGATGCTCACCGTCTTTTGCTGTGAAAGCCCATCCCCAGGCAGGCTATCCGGGTCACACTGAACTGTGCTGAAGCAAAATCGGCCGTCGTTGAATGGAAACCGGCGTTTGCTTAAGCGGCTGTTCCGTTTTTTATGAAATCTTTTCCGCCGGAATCACTTCTCTGCCCTTATAGGTTCCGCAATTGGGGCAAACACGGTGGGGCATTTTCGGCTCACTGCACTGAGGGCAAACCGACAGGGGCGGCTGCTGCAAAAAGTCGTGCGCCCTGCGGGTGTTGCGTCTTGATTTGGAATGTCTTTTTACTGGATTTGGCATTTTAAATGATCCTCTTTAAATAATTATTTTTTCACTTTAAAATTTTTCAGCACGGCCAGACGGTCATCCACAAGCTTCGACCGGCAGTTGCACGAGCCTGTATTCAAATTCATGCCGCAGTGCGGGCATAACCCTTTGCAGTCGTCGTCGCAGAGAATCCTCATGGGCGCCTGCAGAACGATTTCTTCGCAGATGATCGGCGCCAGATCGATAAAATCTCCGCTGTAATAGCCGGTTTCAAGCTCCTCGGCGGTCAGCTCCACATCCTGGGCGGTTTCCGTTTTGGCCGGAACCATCGTGTAGGCAAAATCCCCTCCGATGGGAATCGTTGCCGGTTCCAGACAGCGGCCGCATTCCTGGCTGATTTGCGCGGCCAGTTCACCCCGTATATAGATGGTGTCACCTGATCTGGTGATGAGACAATGGACATCCGCCTTGACCAGTGAAAACTCAGGCAATTCATCCTCGGGAAAACACCCTCTAAACCAGGCGTCTTCTTCAGAAAAGGCCAGCCTCAACCCTTCTTCGGGGAGAATCGTCAGGTTAATTTTCAAAGAATCGGACATGGAGCATTTGCTGCCTTGTAAAAAAATTAAGCCTACCGCGCTGAGCGGGAGAGTAAATGATAAAATCGTCGTATTGTCAAGAACATTTTGCTCTGCCCGGGGCAAAAGCAGCTTGACAAATGAAGGCCCGCAACCCTATAAAAGCGCAAAAAATAAGGGAAACACCATGAACACCAAAATCCGCACCCGCTTCGCTCCCTCCCCGACCGGCTATCTGCACATTGGAGGAGCGCGAACCGCTCTTTGTAACTGGCTTTTTTCCCGCCATAACGGCGGCGAGTTTGTTTTGAGAATTGAAGA
>CAZDYR010000620.1:0-1781 GCA_964509625.1 uncultured Smithella sp.
GCTGGTGACCGGGGCGACGGGGTCCGGGAAATCAACGACGCTGGCGGCGATGATTGATCTGATCAACAAAGAGAAGAATGCCCACATTATTACGCTGGAAGATCCGATTGAATTCATTCATCCCCACGGCAAGTGCCTCATTCATCAACGGCAGCTCGGCTTCCACATGGAAAGTTTCGCCACCGGTCTTAAAGCTGCGCTGCGCGAGGATCCGGATGTGATTCTCGTCGGTGAGATGCGGGACCTGGACACGATTCAGCTCGCGCTCACTGCGGCGGAGACTGGCCTTCTGGTCCTGGGAACCCTGCATACGTCAAGCGCGCCCAAAACGGTTGACCGCATTATTGACGTTTTCCCGACCACGCAGCAGGCGCAAATCCGAACCATGCTGGGAGAATCCCTGCGCGGCGTCGTCTCACAAAGCCTGCTTCGGCGCGCCGACCGCAAGGGACGGATTGCGGCCGTGGAAGTGATGATTTGCAACACGGCCATTCAAAATCTCATCCGTGAAGGAAAAACCTTTCAGATTGTATCCATTATGCAGACCGGGAAGAATATCGGGATGCAGCCCATGGCTGATCATATCAAAAAGCTTTTGTCAGACGGCATCATTTCTCAGGAAGAAGCGGATATCTACGTCAGCAGAATTGACTAAGACTATGGAAGCCCTATCATGATGGATAACAGTGTGCTGAAACAACATCTGATTGAAACGAAACGGTTGACGCCGGACGCGGTTTCACGGGCGGAAGACTATGCTTTGACGGCCAATATTCCGCTGGACGAATCCGTCATTTTTCTGAAGTTGCTCAATTATTCGATCCTGGGACAGTGCCTGTCCGAAATCTATTCCAAACCGTACTTTCCTCTGATGGGAAAAGCGCCGACAGAGATCAGCCGGTCCAAAATCCCATTGAAGACGGCGGAGGCCGCATTGGCGTTTCCCCTGGAGTACGATGTAAAGACGAATGCGCTTAAAATTGCCGTGTCCGACCCGGATGATCAGGAGATCATCCGTACTCTCCGGAAGGGGATTTCACCCTTAACCGGGATAGAGTTGACGGTTGCCTCCAGACCTGAAATCCGTATGGCCATTGATGTTTATTATAAAGGGCGTCCTTATGTTCCTGAACCGGAATTACATGTCCCGAAAGGTTTCACGATTGTCTCTCCGGAAGGTAAGGCGAAAGATGCCCTCGATCTGGAGGAGGAAACAAAAAGCGGCAGCCGCATCCTGCTTGTGGAACCGGATCTGGAGCGGTCCCGGGCCTTGATCACGCTGCTCAGACGGGAAGGGTATCCTGTTGTCAAATGGGTCGCGTCCGTGAAGGAAGCCATTAAAACCCTGGACGAAGAAGCATGGGATAGACTCATTGCCAATGCGCGAATGTTCAAGTCACAGACCCCTTTAACCAAGAAACTCTATGAGCGCATTTCGCCGTCCGATGTGTCTTTCTACAGTATCCGTCATCTGCTGGCCTCCCAGGAGCATCCGTACCCTCAGATGAGTGCGGCGCTGATATCCCTGGTATCCTTTATTGTCAGGCGGACGCTGCATGATCAGGAAGAGCGGCTGTCCGAAGTGATCGCGGCCGCGCGCTACTGCAAGCTTCTGGCCATGCGTATGGGATTGCCCGCCGTGTCGGTCGATGGGGCCGTGCTGGCGGCCTGGCTGTCTGTGCCGGATATTGGCCGGATCATTTACGAACACATGGCATCGCCTTACCCTCTGGAAGAGATGTTCGACGCAGGCCGAATGCGGTCCGATTCCACCCGCATAG
>CAZDYR010000621.1:0-1780 GCA_964509625.1 uncultured Smithella sp.
GAACCTGACCGGAAGCGGGCTTTTGAAGGCCAATCATCATTCTGAGCAGCGTGGATTTGCCGCAGCCCGACGCACCCACAATCACCAGGATTTCCCCTTTATAAACCTCGAAGCTGACGTTTTCGAAGACGAGATTATCTCCGAAACGGGCGGCGAGGTTTTTCACGATGATCACCGGCTCACGATCCAAGGCGGCTCCTTTTAGTACCTTTTAATATAGTATAGCATGATTGCAAAAATCGAATCGACCACGACAATCAGAAAAATCGCCGAGACGACGGCCGACGTGGTGTATTTGCCTACATCCTGAGCGCCCGAACGCACCTGAAAGCCTCTCTGGCAGCCGATGGCGGCAATCAGGGCTGCAAAAACCGCGGCTTTTATCAGGCTGGTCACCACATCAAACACTTTGATCGTCTTGATGGACTGCGTAATATACGTCGTAACAGTCAGATCAAGACTCGTCACGCCAATGATCATGCCTCCGAGAACGCCGAAGAAATCAGCATAAATCGTCAGAATCGGGACAACAATGACGGTGGCCAGCACTTTCGGAACAGCCAAAAAGCGAATGGGGTCGAACCCCATGGTCTGAAGCGCGTCCACTTCTTCGTTGACCACCATTGTACCGATTTCGGCGGCAAAGGCGGAACCGGAGCGGCCGGCAACCAGAATAGCCGTCATGATCGGTCCCAGTTCCTTGACCATTCCAAAGCTTACCAGAGCGGGGACATAGATATTGGCGCCAAGCGGCCTGAGCTGTAAAAACGACATAAAGGCAATGATCAATCCAATGAGCAGCCCGATCAGGGCGACAATGGGCAGGCCGTCGACACCCGCCCTCTGAACGTAGTAAAGCACATCCCGTCCGCGCAAGGTTCCGGGATGGCGAATGGTCTGCCACAACCCTTCCATGAGCGCACCGATAAAAGTTATGAAATGAACAAAATCGCGGGCAATGTTCAACGATGCCTGACCGACCCTTCGAACAAATCCATCCTGAGATATTTCCGGTTTAAACGGAGATTGCACCAGCGCGTCTTGATGAATAACGCTGAAGATTCTTTTAGCGTCATCGGTTAAATTCTCGAAACTGCACGACATATTACGGGAGGCCGCTTCTTTTTCTATCTGGACCAAAGCCAAGGCGGCTGCGCTGTCCAGATAACACACCCGGGAAAAATCGATTTTTACGGATTGAGGATTTTGCGAGGCGATTTCGCGCCGGAGGTCCGAAGAAAAGGACATCATGTTTGTCAAACCGAACTCACCGGATAAAGAGATAAGAAGAGTTTGGTCTTCCCTCGCATAGTTTATCTGATGTAGCCCGGGATTTTCTTTTCGCATTTTTGTCGTCACGATGCCGTAACTTAGGCATTTCTAACCGTAGCATGATTTATGGGGCTTAAATGTGGAAGGTATTTAACCGTGCCCGCAAAGCCTTGTCAACGGAAATTCCCCCCCCCGCAGTCCATGGCGCTTAAAAATTTTGTTCAATGCTCTTAAACGTTTCATTGAAAAAAAAGCAAAAAGAAGCGCCTGAATCATCGCGCCCCAAGAGCGCATCCTAAATAAACATCATTATATTAAATAGATACATATATTTTAATCCGGCGTTTCATTTTGGCACGCAACTTTCATTAATAGAAAGGCAAATCACGGGCATAAAGCCCTCCGCTTTGCGGGATAAGTTAAACTAACAATTCCAAAAGCGGCGTTTTTTGAAATTGAAGTTTTACTAATAAAACCAATGACCCTCAAGGAGGTAACAGATCATGAA
>CAZDYR010000622.1:0-1778 GCA_964509625.1 uncultured Smithella sp.
GGGGCACAGACCCCCCGCAAATTAAACATCCCGGGCGTGGAAAAAACCATCACCGCTCTGGAGTTCTTGCGGCAAAGCAAACTCGATTGCGCGAAAACCGGTAAAAGGGTCGTGATCATCGGCGCCGGCAACGTGGGCTGCGACGCGGCAACGGAGGCTTTCCGGCTGGGCGCCCAGAGCGTTACCCTGATTGACATCCAGGCACCCGCGTCCTTTGGCGTGGAGAGAAAGCATGCCGAAGCGGCCGGGGCGAAATTTTTGTGGCCCCGCTTTACCAAAGCGGTAACCCAGAAGGGTGTGGAACTGACTAACGGCGAACTGCTGCCGGCGGATACGGTGATTGTCGCCGTCGGCGATATGCCGGATTTATCCTTCCTGCCGGAAGGAATCCATACCCAAAAAGGTCTGATCGTGGTAGATGAAACGTACGCCACAAGCGATCCTCAGGTTTACGCGATCGGCGACGTGGTCCGCCCCGGTTTGCTGACCGACGCGATCGGCGCCGGACGCATTGCCGCCAGAACGATTGACGATCTGCTCAAGGGAGCGACGGAAACGTATGACAAGCTGCCGGCCATTCAGTATGAGCGGGTCAAGCTGCAGTACTTTGACCCGCGCGTGGGCGAGTTTACCGATCCGTCGTCCTGCGCGACGCAATGCGCCTCCTGCGGCGCCTGCAGGGACTGCGGCATGTGCGAAGAAATATGCCCGCAGAAGGCCATTACGCGGTCTAAAACAGCCGGAGGCGGTTTTGAATACGTCGTCGACAGTGAACGTTGCATCGGCTGCGGTTTCTGCGCCGGAGCCTGTCCCACCGGCGTGTGGGAAGTCGTGGAGAATGCGCCAATAGAATAAACCATTATTTCATTATATTTTAAGGATGGAGACATTATGAAAAAAGCAAATCCAACTCTCGCAGCGGAAAGAAACTATGTCATCGAAAAAGAAAAATTTGTTCCCGTGTCGCAGTATTTCGGCGAGGATACCTTTAATCACAGGGTGATGAAGGAGAAGCTTCCCAAAGATACTTTCAAAAAACTCATGGATGCGATCAACGAGAATAAAATGCTTGATGCCGAAACAGCCAATGTGGTCGCTCATGCCATGAAGGAGTGGGCCATTGAAAAAGGCGCCACGCATTTCGCGCACTGGTTTCAGCCCATGACCGGCATCACCGCCGAGAAACACGATGCTTTTGCCGATCCGGCGGGCCCCGGCGCAGTTATTGAACGGTTCTCCGGAAAGCAACTGGTGCAGGGCGAACCAGACGCGTCAAGTTTTCCGTCCGGCGGCATCCGGGCCACGTTTGAAGCTCGCGGTTATACGGCCTGGGATATGTCTTCACCCGCCTTCATTAAACGAAATGGCATTTCCACAACACTGTGCATCCCCACGGCGTTTATTGCCTATACCGGTGAAGCGTTGGATAAAAAGACGCCCCTTCTGCGTTCCGTCCGCGCGTTGAGCAAGAGTTCGGTCAACATGCTGAAGCTTCTGGGCGCTAAAAATGTTAAAAAGGTTTATTCCAACCTGGGACCGGAGCAGGAATATTTTCTCATCGACATGGATTATTTTTACAAGCGTCAGGACCTGGTGCTGGGTGGCCGAACGGTTGTCGGCGCTCCTCCGGCCAAAGGTCAGGAACTGGAAGATCAGTATTTCGGAAGTATTAAGGAACGAATTTCTTCCTATATGCATGATGTCGAAGAAGAACTTTTTAAACTCGGCATTCCGGCCAAGACCCGGCACAATGAAGTCGCTCCCAGCCAGTATGAACT
>CAZDYR010000623.1:0-1778 GCA_964509625.1 uncultured Smithella sp.
ATTACCGCTTGCGCCTTGTTCGTTGCATGCGCCAGCACCGTCAATGAAACCGGGAAAGAATTTGATTTCAAAAAAGGCATCAACATTCAAGTTGATAGATCATTAAAGAAAGAGATCATCAACAACTACGGTGAACCCACAAGCACCAGCATCGTGGGTAAGTATCAGATACTAAAATATCACTATTCCCGAGAGTCCGTGAAGCATGGTCGTGCTATCGGACTTGGGGCATTGAGCGCAGTGACCTATGGAGCTTCAGATATGTTTGTCGATCATGGCGTTAAAAAGAGCGATATGCAAGTCGAATACAAGCAACTGGTTGTTTATGCGGATCTGATATCAGGAGTTGTTAAAGATTATTATTACCACGACTCCGACTTGAACGGGCATGACGAATCAGAAACGCTTTATCTTAAAGCAGCAAACGCAACTAAACAAGGAGGCCAGACTGCACAGGCCAGATCGATGCTTGAACAAGCCATTTCCCTTAATCCCAGAAACCACAGGGCTCTAAACACCCTTGCCTGGATGTTGATTGATAACAATGATGATGTTGACAGAGGCATTGAACTTGCGAAACGGGCCGTGGAGATATTTCCGGACTCCCCGTTTAATAACGGTACCCTGGGGATTGGCTACATGAAAAAGAACGACCTGGATAACGCCGAGAAGTATCTCGATACAGCGGTTAAGTTGTTCCCGATATATGCCCCGTCTGCCAGCAAAGCCTATAACCACGATGTTGCCTTTCTCAAGACGGTCAGGGAGTTGAAGAAAGGTAAAGCATCCAGCTAGACGCGAAGCAATGCAACGCAAATATATTCGGGGTGGAATCGGGGAAAATAATTTTCTGGATTAAAAATATGTCCCCGATTCCGCTTTTTTAATTCAGATGGCTTTTACCGGGAAAACGATGGTGGATTAAATGTTTTCAGTCCAAAATAATATTAAGACCCTTGGCATATAAAAAGTCATCTCCAGAAAACTATGAACTGCCGGCAACCGGAAATTCTCCTAAGGCAATTGAAAGTTCATGTTTTCTAAATACCGGCAATCAGTCTGCCGGCAGATACAAGAGATATTTATCCCATTTCTGAAATCATATGAAGCAATACCCTTTAATATTTTTCGGAAATCATCGTTATTGATTACAACGCATAATATTGAAGGAGGAGTGGATGCAGTATTATAGCATTTATACCGATAAAGGGGCCCTGCCTGTTCAAGTCATGCACCCTGCTACGTTTGGCGGTGAATACGACAGAAGAAGTTCTGTTTACGTTGCGGGGACCTGGCTCGTCAGTGTGCTGGCCATGATAACGAATTTAAGTCAGGCCTTAGCAAGAAAAATGATCAATGGTAATAATCCGGTTACCCGTTGTCTATGGGACATGGGGCGCGACCGGAGCCATTTTTCAAGTTTTGCCGTGGATCGGTTCAGCCGGTTCAACCATCAGGCCAAGTATGGCGCGGCCGGTTGGCGTTCACTGGATTTATTTTATAATTACCACGAAAAAATCAAACCTCAACTTAACGGCGGCATCGAAAGCTGGATAACGAGACACTGGATTGGGAAGTTCGAAAACCGCCAGGCTGTGACCAATCGCCTGAAAATATCGATCAACACATTGGTTACTGCCATCAAAAGTTTTTCCAAAGAAAAGGAAATCCGGCTGCTTTCAATCGCCTCCGGTTCAGCGCAGGCTGTCGTGGACGCTATGAAAAAGTGCCCGGATCAAAATGTCAAAGTTGTCTTGATCGACGCGGATGCCAGCGCG
>CAZDYR010000624.1:0-1773 GCA_964509625.1 uncultured Smithella sp.
AGGTACAGGCTTGGATTGGCATAAGCGATGAGATCGATCACCAGGTCGCTGCGGCGGACTAAATCCTCCGAATCCAGGCCGGGATCGCCAATGCTCTTATCGATAAATTCAAAGTTGGCATCGGAGGAAAACTCCCTGATTTTATCATCATGCGTATCAACACCGGTAACACAGTGCCCTTCTTTTAGAAGACGTTGCGTCAGGTGAGATCCGATAAAGCCACCCGCGCCCAGACAAAGAATTTTCAAAAAAATACTCCTTTTAAGCGCTTTGTTACACAGCAAGCGAGGCTTACCATTCGAGGCTGCCCTTTAACAAAGATGGTTTTTCCTGTCAATATTTAATACCCGGGAATGGCTGTTTTTCAGGACATCCTGATGCAATGTATACCATTTCAGGAAAACATCGCAGGGTCCGGCAAGATGACTCCCGAATATCGCAGATCATACAGACTTTTTTCTTTTGCTTAATTTTCCGTCTGCGCCTCGACCAGACTTTCTTCTCCGCAATACTTTTCGCGCAGACGCGGCTTTTCAATTTTTCCGGTGGGATTGCGCGGCACCTTGTCAAAAATGATCCGGCGCGGACGCTTGTAGCGCGGCAGCGCGTTGCAAAACTGCGCGATTTCGGCTTCCGACAGGGAAAATCCCGGCTTTAATTCCACGATCGCCGCGACGATCTCACCCAGACGATGATCCGGAAGACCAATCACAGCAGCGTCCTTGATCGCGTCGTGCGCGCGCAGGAAATCTTCGATCTGCACCGGATAGATATTTTCGCCGCCGGTGATGATCAGGTCTTTTTTGCGGTCCACCAGATAGACAAAGCCGTCTTCGTCCATGCGGGCCATATCGCCTGTATAAAGCCAGCCGTCTTTGAGGGATTCGGCGGTGGCCTGCGGGTTGTTGAAATAGCATTTCATCACGCCCGCGCCTTTCACGCAGAGTTCCCCCACATCGCCCCGCTTCACCGGAATGCCGTTTTCATCGACGATTTGTATTTGCCACTTGTAGCCGGCCTTGCCGATCGCGCCGACTTTGTGGATATTTTCAATCCCAAGATGAACGCAGCCGGGGCCGATGGATTCCGAAAGCCCGTAATTGGTGTCGTAGTCGTGGTGCGGAAAATATTTTTTCCAGCGTTTGATCAGACTGGGCGGCACCGGCTGAGCGCCGATATGCATCAGCCGCCACTGATCCAGCCGGTAGTTTTCAAGCTTGATGTCGCCGTATTCGATGGCATCCAGAACGTCCTGGGCCCAAGGAACCAGAAGCCAGACGATCGTAATCTGTTCTTCGGAAACCGTTTTGATAATCCATTCGGGTTTGACGCCCCTGAGCAACACGGCCCGGCTTCCCGCGAGGAAACTGCCGAACCAGTGCATTTTCGCGCCGGTGTGATACAAAGGCGGGATGCAGAGAAAATTGTCTTTCCGCGTCTGTTGATGGTGATTCATTTCGCATTCGCAGGCCAGCATCAGGGCGCTGTGCCCGTGAAGAATCGCCTTGGGAAAACCCGTGGTCCCGGATGAAAAGTAGATGGCGGCATCATCATCGTCGGAAAGCTTTATTTTGGGAGCCTTGGAAGAACAGCAGGCCGTGAGCGCGTAGTAGCTTTCGGCAAACACCGGGCAGTCCTGTCCCAGAAAGAGGCGGATTTTGATATCGGGAATCCTGTCGCGGATGGCATCGATTCGCCCGATAAATTCCGGCCCGAAAATCAAAACATCGCATTCGGCCAGATCAAGACAGTATTTAATTTCATCTTCCGTAT
>CAZDYR010000625.1:0-1772 GCA_964509625.1 uncultured Smithella sp.
GCCCAGCGGGTCTTCCGGACCGATCACGGCAAATTCTATTTTATTTTCCGTTGCAAAAGCGGTGATGGCCGCCAGATCGGCATAACTGCCGAGCTTAATTTTTTTCGAAAGTGACGCGATTCCCGGATTGTTGGCTTTCATAAATGCATACAGAACCGGATTTTGTTTTGATCGTGCAATGGCTTCAGCCATCGCGTGTTCGCGCGCGCCGTTGCCGACCAGCAGAATGTTGGGCATCTTAAAATCTCCTGAAACGCTCTTAAAAGATGATGTTTGATCCTATTTAAAAACTTCCTTGAGCAGAGAGGTCACTCTTGCCTTCGGATTTGTGCGAATGTCCTGCTCTTCCTTGGCCAGCATGTAAAACAGCCCGTCCAGCGCCTTGGAAGACACATAGCGGTTCACGTCGAGGTTGATCGCTTTACCGACCAGGGGCAGATTCTGCACTTTACCGGCAATCGCGTCGTATTGCTGGGTCACCTGATACTCGCCCATGGTTTTGCGAACCGAGGGTTCAAAAAGCGTCAGCAGCTTGTCATAGGTTTTTCCCTTGAGATAATCCGTCGCGGCGGTGTTGCCGCCCCGCAGAATCTTATTGGCATCGTCAAAGGACATTTCCGAAATGGCGTTGGCGAAAATATCCGCGGCCAGGGGTGCTGCTTTTTCCGCGGCCCGGTTCATACTGAGCGTGAATTCGTCCAGCTGCGGTCCGAAACCGACGCCGCGCAGAACTTTTTCCGCTTTCTGGACTTCCGAAGGCAACAGGATCTTGACGGCCTGGTTGGCAAAGTAGCCGTTATCTTTCCCCAGGTACTTGATGGAATTCTTGACGCCGACGTTGAGCGCCTCTTTAAGCCCCAGGTCGATCTTGCCGTCGCTTGTCTTTGTTGAGCTGACCGTGCTTAGCGTATCTTTCAGCACATCCAGGAAAGCGGCCTGGCTGTATTGACAAAACAAAAAAACGATAAAGAGGCTGAATACTATTGTTCTTTTCATGATGTTATCCTCCTGGCTGTCGCAGGTTGTGCGAAAAATGCCGCGCGGATTGATTGGCCTGTTGACGCTACATGCAAGCGGAGTATAAGAAGGAACCTTTTCGATGTCAATGGAATAATCGTGAAGCGGGGGCATGGTTTCCGGCAAACGGCAAAGCGCTGTATCTTTTTTTAACGCAATCTGATAAATTATAAAACACCAACAAACACAGAGAGGTTTATGGATTGGTTTCAAGTTCTGACGTGATCATCTTGCTGATTCTTTTTTTATTTTCCGGTTTTTTTTCGTCGGCCGAAGCGGCGCTGCTGTCGCTTTCGGATCTGCATCTGCACAAGATGAAGTCGGACAATTACCCTTTCCTGGATTCCGTGGAGAAACTTCTGGAAAATCCAAGGCGTCTGCTCATTACGATCGTAACCAGCAATGAAGCCGTTAATATAAGCATATCCATTTTAGCCGCCTCCCTGTTTATCGCTCTGTTTGGCATTAACGGGCAATGGATTTCCATTATGGTGACATCGACGCTGCTGTTTCTGGCGGGCGAAGCCATCCCCAAAACATTTGGCGTCACTTATCCTATGCGGGTTTCGTCGGCCGTGTCACCTCTTTTGCTGTTGATCTCCCGGCTGGAATTCCCGATCGTTGCCGCACTGGAAAAAACACCCGGTTTGATTTTGAAAAGACTCGATAAGCGCAAGACAAGGGATACCGACATATTAATGGAGGACGAGTTCAAGCATCTGGTGGATGCCGGCAGCCGTGACGGTGTCGTGGAT
>CAZDYR010000626.1:0-1772 GCA_964509625.1 uncultured Smithella sp.
GATATTACAGTAGGGGATGAAGTGACCTTCCAATTTATCCTGTCCAAAGTACAATATGGACGCCATGCAGTAGATTATCTTAAAGGATGGATAGACTGGAACAGTGATTATGATTTTACGGATGCCGGGGAAATGGTTTTAACTGAAATGTATGATTTTCCGGAACATCCTGAAGCTGACGGCAGCGCTTCGCAGTTTCTTAACGCTGCTCATACCCCTGAAATTGTAGCAGCCTATTATTATACAAAGACATTCGATGATGTGATTGCCGGTGAATATTGGCTGCGGGCACGCGTGGTTTGCAGCCGGGATCTCGGTGGAGGGGATACTGGGATCGGTGACATTACCAAATTTACGCCGACAGGTGGTTTTGCCCAGGGCGAGATCGAAGACTGGAAACTCACGGTTAACAATAAGGTTCCCGAACCTGCTTCCCTGCTTCTTCTGGGCATGGGGCTTCTGGGTCTGGCCGGTGCCAGAAGAAAAATGAAGAAATAGGAAACTATCAAATATAACTTAAGAAAGGCGGGGCCGGTTTCGGTCCCGCCTTTCTTGTTTTTGCGGGGTATCTGCGGGAGTGTTTCAGGATGAGAATTGGATTCCATGATCTAAAAATATCTTGACGAGAGGGATTATCTGGCTTTATTGCAACTCCATGAAGAATTCCGTCAATTCTTTAAAGAAAAAAGTCCTTGTCGCAATGAGCGGAGGCGTGGATTCATCCGTGGCGGCTCTGCTTTTGAAAGAAGCGGGCTTCGATGTCACCGGCGTCACGATGTCTCTGGGAATTCATCAAAAAGAAGGATGCCCCGGCCGCTTCACTGATGAAGCGATTGCCGATGCCCAAATGGTTTGCGAACAGTTGCAAATTCCTCATCTCACGTTTGCTTTTGCGGATTTGATGGAGGACAAAGTCATTTCAAAATTCATTGCGGAATATTCAAACGGGCGCACGCCCAATCCCTGCGTGGACTGCAACCGGGAACTGAAATTTGGCGCCCTCCTGCAAAAATCCCTCGAAATGGGATTTGATTATCTGGCAACAGGCCATTATGCCCGGATCGAAAAAACGGATCATGCCTGGCATCTGATGCGCCCGAAGGACAAAACCAAGGATCAAACTTATTTTTTGTACCCCATCCGCGTCGGGGATTTTCCGTCAATTCTTTTTCCACTTGGTCATATGACTAAGGACGAAGTGAGGCAAAAGGCGAGAAAAGCGGGGCTGCACGCGGCGCAGCGGGCGGAAAGTCAGGACATCTGTTTTGTTCCGGGAGGCGACTACGGCCGTGTCTTTTCGGAAAGGGGGCATCAGGTTGCATCAGGGGATATCGTCGATTTGCAGGGCAGGATTCTGGGACGGCACCGCGGCGTGATTTATTACACGATCGGCCAGCGCGGGGGGCTGGGTATCAGCGCCAGAGCACCGCTATATGTCGTAGCGATTGACGCGGCAGCCAATCGTTTGATTGTCGGGGGCAAGGATGAAGTGCTTGCGCGGGAAATGATTGCAGGGGATCTGAATTTGATTGTCGATCCCTTTCCATCACGGGCCGAAGCCAAAATCCGCTACCGCAAAAAACAGGCGGCCTGTTCCATGTTCCGTGAGGGTGATACACTGCGGATTGTCTTTGACCAAGATCAGGAAGCAATCACGCCCGGGCAGGCCGTTGTTTTTTATGGCGGTGATGTGGTTCTGGGCGGCGGCGTCATTGAACAGGTCATTCGTACGGCATGAAACAACTAAATCATTAACTATAGATTACTATAAA
>CAZDYR010000627.1:0-1770 GCA_964509625.1 uncultured Smithella sp.
GTTTTAATCTGTCTCTCTATGCGACCATGACACCGGAGAAGAATTTCTGGGTACAGGGAAAAATCGTACCGCGTTTTGAAATCAACCCTCTGGGCACGAGCGATCTGAATTACTTTGAAAAACTACACAATGAAATCATCTGCCCGGTCGTGCCGGAGCAGTTGTGCAAAGAATTGCAAACGTATTTTTCAGCATAAAAAAAGGCGGCATCAAAAGGCCGCCTTTTTTTATGCTGAATCAACCATGCTTAATCTTCCTTGCTTGTGCTTGTCGTTACGGAAGTATCGGAAGAAGTCGAGGAACTTTCAGAGGTCGTTGTTTCCGTTTTCGAGGTTTTAGCGACTGACGGCTTTTTCCCCGCATAGTCCGTCGCGTACCAGCCGGTGCCTTTCAGACTGAAAGACGACAGCGACATCATCTTCTGAACCTTTCCCTTGCAGAACTTGCATGCTTTCAAATCCGGCTCGGAAATTCCTTGAAACGATTCAAATTGTTTGCCACATTTCTTGCACTGATATTCGTAGATAGGCATACTAAAACCTCCTAAAGTTAATTATATAAATCACTAATCGTAAACTCACTGCTGAAGCAGTCCAAAACGATTTCCAGATCACTTTGCTGCACCTGCTGTAAAGCGCTCCTCGTCAGCTTATGAACGATCTTTTCTTCCTGTTCTTTCTCTTCTTGCAAAGCGTTAAAATCAATCGCGCCGTTTTCGAACCGAAGCACATGAATCAATTCATGGACGGCGATGTATAGCATTAAAGGGCTGAATTTTATAAAAGAATTTGCCCGATCCACGGCATCCAGGATGATATTGTCCTGCAAACAAACCCTATAAAAATCAAACCCTTCCTTTCCTTCCGGCCTCAGGTCGGATGGCTTTTCATAAGAATACTTGCAAAGATGCGCAAACGCGCCGTCTTTTACTTCATGCTCTTCCAAAAATGCAAGTGTTTTTACGTCATACTTATTCTTGCGCAGATCATCTTCACTCAGGCGAAAATATTGCGATACCAGTTTTTCCGCATCGTTAAATGCCCTGGCCGCCACCGGTATCTGCGCTTGATTAAAATAACGAACCATATAAACACCATAATACCGTGATCATTTCCTACGTACTATATACATTCCGGCAGACCCTGTCAATATCAGCGAACCCTTGCCGCGAATCAGAACTTTCCTAACAAATTATTCTTGTTATCGCTTTACCGGCGCAAGGAATTTCTTGTCAAATGAAGTTGCCGATGTTAGTATCCGCCATCATTTTTATAGGAAAATCATAAAGGGAATCTGTCAATGGCGTTCAACGCAAAAGGTCGGGGCGAATCTGAAAAGGATGCACACGGAGGACAGGGTTTGTCCTTGTTCCGTCCTTTTGCCTATGTCGGCCGGATGTTTATCGGCTGGGTCGACAATCTCGGCGCGGCAACCATTTTTCTTTATCTGGCGCTGTTGCAGACTTTTCGTCGCAAACAACTGTCGAAGACTGTGAAACAGATATATTATATCGGAGCAAGATCCATCACCATCATTATGCTGGTAAGCCTGTTTACCGGCATGGTTCTGGGCCTGCAAGCCTATCATGCCCTGTCACAATTCGGCGCTGAGGGGGCAGTGGGATCTCTGGTCGCTCTCTCGCTGATTATGGAGTTGGGGCCGGTGCTCACCGCCATCATGATCACGGCCCGGGCCGGCTCGGCCATCGCCGCCGAAATCGGCATCCAGCGCATCAGCGAGCAGATCGATGCCCTGCACACGATGCGGATC
>CAZDYR010000628.1:0-1759 GCA_964509625.1 uncultured Smithella sp.
TTAAATGAGCTGCCCGATCCCGGTTCGCTCTCGACGCTGATGAAGCCGTTGTTCTGTTTGATGATGCCGTAAACCGTGGCCAGCCCCAGTCCCGTGCCTTTGCCGACCTCCTTGGTCGTGAAGAAAGGTTCAAAAACATGCGGGAGCGTTCCTTTGTCAATGCCCCGTCCGGTATCGCTGACCGTGAGCAGGACGTAATCGGCGGGGAGGATGTCCGGATGCGCATCGCAGAAGGCTTTATCGGCGATGAAATTGCTTGTTTGAATGAGAAGCTTTCCGCCGCCGGGCATGGCGTCGCGCGCGTTTACGGCCAGATTGATGAGAATCTGTTCGATTTGGACGGGGTCAAATTTGATGGGCCACAGGCCCTGACCCGGATGAAACGTCAGACGGATGTCTTCCCCGATGAGACGGGCGACGGCTTTGCGGGTATCCTCGATCAGATCATTCAAATCAACCACCTGCGGGGAGATGATCTGTTTGCGGGAGAATGCCAGAAGCTGGGCGGTCAGCTCCCGCGAGCGGACGGCGGCTTTTTCGATTTCCATGAGATCGGAATAAACGGGATTGACCATCGTGATGCGCATTTTCGCCAGCTCAACGTATCCCAGAATGACATTGAGCATATTGTTAAAATCGTGGGCGATGCCTCCCGCCAGCCGCCCGACGGTTTCCATCTTCTGCGCCTGGCTCAGCCGGCTTTCCAGCTTTTCCCGTTCCGCCTCCGCTTTTTTCCGAGCGGTAATGTCCCGGCCGACCATCAAAAGACCCGTGGCTTCGCCGTTTTCATCTCGATTGAAAACGCCGGTGATTTCCAGCCAGAATGTGCCGCCGTTTTTATGATGGATTTCCTGTTCAAATGTTCTGGATCGGTTTGGATCGACGAGGGCGCCGCTTGCTTCCATGGACAGTTCTTCCGCGACGGTCCGGGTTGCCAGTTGAAAGGAATCCGGTGTCAGCAGCTTGTCCAGAGGGATTTGAGCCAGTTCGCCCGGTGTGTATCCTGAAAGCAGCGCGCTGGAAGGGCTAATGTAGGTGTATCGCAGACTCAGATCAGTCGCCCAGATGACCTCGTGCATATTTTCCACGATCATCCGGTAGCGTTTTTCGCTTTCGCGCAGGGCCGCCTCCATTTTTTTTCGTTCGGTGATGTCCCGGCCAACCAGCATGATTTCGACGGCTTTGCCGTTTTCGTCCCGGTTGAAGGATGCGGAGACTTCCTGCCAGAGGGTGCCGCCGTTTTTGTGGTAGATCTCCAGTTCGATGGTTCGGGATCGGTTCGGATCGAAGGGCGCGCCGCTGGCTTCCAGGGCGAGTTCTTCGGCAAACAGCCCGGATGCGCGCTCAAAGGAATCCGGCGTCATCATCTGATCGGGAGAAATTTGCATGACTTCTTCCGGCGTGTAGCCGGTGACACGGATTTCCGACGGGCTCTGATACGTGTAACGGAGATTCATATCCATGGTCCAGATGGTGTCGTGCATATTTTCCACGATCATCCGGTAGCGTTTTTCGTTTTCACGCAGAGCCGCCTCCATTTTCTTGCGCTCGGTGATGTCCCGGGTTACGCCGATAATTTCAAAAGGCAGACCCTGCTCGTCCCGGTTGAAGTCGGCGCTGATTTCGACCCAGTAGAGGCTGCCGTCCTTTCGCCGGGCCTCCATCTCCATGATCGTGGTTTCTCCCTTTTCAAAAGGGTGCTTGCGGGCCCTTTCCAGTTTTTTGCCAAGCAGTTGCCTGATGGGTTCAGATTGTTGGG
>CAZDYR010000629.1:0-1757 GCA_964509625.1 uncultured Smithella sp.
GATTTGTTAAGTTATCATAAACTATCTTCCATGTAATTTCAACAAGTTAAATTTAAGAAAATTTTTTTATGGAATGCTTTCAATCCTTTTTATCGGCTTTTCTCCCGATTCTCTGAAGAAGTATCTCGTACTGAATAATCCCTGCGGCGACCGCCACATTGAAAGAGTCGAAATTTCCCGCCATGGGAATCGTAACCAGGAAATCACATTTTTTTTTGACGAGCGGCCGAATCCCCCTGGCTTCACTTCCCAGAACCAAGACCACCGGCACATTGAAATTCTGTTCTCTTAAGGTATTTCCCTCGTGGGCATCGGCACCGAAAACCCAAAATCCTTTACTTTTCAGATCATCAATCGTATGGGCTAAATTCGTCACACGGGCAACCGGCAGCTGTTCGGCACTGCCGGCAGATACCTTAATCACCGCTGGTGTGACTGAAGCCGCACGATCTGTCGGGATCACGACTCCGTTTGCACCCAGGCAATGAGCACTGCGAATGATTGATCCCAGATTATGCGGATCAACAATACTATCAAGAATCAAAACAAGATCATGCGATAAAACAGGATTGCGATTTTTCAGCAACTCTCCCAGATCAGTGTACGCAAACGGATTGCGAACACCGACAATTCCCTGATGATCCATTCCGTCCGTTAATTTATCGAGGTATTGACGCTCGCGCCATTCCAGGGGAATTCCCCTTTGACGGGCACTGTCGATAATTTCTTTGACGGATGAGCCGGTGCGGCCGTTTGCAATAATAACTTTTTTAAGAGGAGAATCCTTCCGGGAAAGGAGAATTTTAACAGGATTAATACCGTAAATTGCCTCCATGCCTTAACACCCATCCACAAAGCAAAATCATCATTTACGGTTTCGGGCAGTCAGGCCATCGGCGATTTCCCGAGTGATCCGGTGACATGCCTCCAGCGGATCCGCGGCTTGCCGGATAGGCCTGCCCACAACGATATAATCGGCGCCTGCCTGAATGGCTTCCATGGCACTGAGCGTCCTTTTTTGGTCGTCTTTGACCGGCTCGGCGGCGCTGCGGATGCCTGGCGTCACAATGACAAAATCATCACCCAAATTTCGTCTTAGCGTTACAATATCCTGAGGTGAAGCCACTACTCCCGATGCGCCCGCTGCCAATGACATTTTTGCCAGGTGAAGGACTAAATCGTTTGTCGTTTTTTCAAATCCGATTTCCGCCAGGTCAGCGTTATTCAAACTTGTCAATACGGTCACCGCCAGAACAACGGGCCTGGCAACGCCGTTTTTTTCAGCGCAAGCGGCAACAGCATCCATCGTTTCCCGGATCATCCTCACGCCACCTGACGCGTGAACGTTGAACATGTCCACGTTCAATCTCAGAGCGGCTTCAGCGGCACGGGCCACTGTATTGGGGATGTCGTGATACTTTAAATCCAGGAATACCCGCCCATGTTTTTTTTTGATGCTTTCAACAATTTGCGGGCCGACCGCCGTAAATAATTCCTTGCCGACTTTGAACATGCCGACATGCCCGGAAAGAAGCTCTATCCAGGATAAAGCCTCCTCGAACCCCGCCGCATCCAAAGCAAAGATCAGTTTCCCGACGGGTTCGTTACTCGAGATATTCTTCATCGCCAATGAACTCTGTGTTATCCGGAATCGGTTTGAAATCTTCTTTTGACCCTTCCAGGTATTCCGGACGAGCATAGTTTACCTTGCCTGCTGCAATTTCACGCAACGCTACAACGACTTCTCTGTTCTTGCT
>CAZDYR010000630.1:0-1747 GCA_964509625.1 uncultured Smithella sp.
GCGGTGATAGGGCATGATGACATGCGCTTTTTCGCTGATATAAAGTTTTGTCGATGAAGGCAGAATGCCGGCCTGGGTGAGTTCTTCAATTTCCGTCAGAAAAACTTTGGGATCAAAAACAACACCGTTGCCGATGATACAGATTTTATGGTCATGCAGAATGCCTGAAGGGATCAAATGCAGAATGGTTTTTCTGCCCTTGACCACGAGCGTGTGGCCGGCATTGTTGCCGCCTTGAAAGCGGGCGACGACATCCGCCCGCTGTGTGTAAAGATCAACAATCTTTCCTTTTCCTTCGTCACCCCACTGAGTGCCTACAACCGCGACATTGGCCATGATGATTTATTCTTTCCTACATTTTAATCGGTGTGACGGAAACCACATGCGGCAGTTTCCGTAATTTATCCAGAACGTCTGATGCTAAAGGAGAATCGGTATTCAGGACGACCAGCGCTTTCTTCGACTGAGCATCGCGGCTCAGATGCAAACGGGCGATATTGACTTTATGGTTGCCCAGCGTGGTTCCCAGATTGCCGATGACACCCGGCCGGTCGTCGTTGGAGACCGCCAGCATGTAGCCTTCCGGCAGGATTTCCACGGAGAATTCATTGATCCGGACGATGCGCAGATCATTTTTGCCGAATACGGCACCCGCCGTCTGGCTCGCTTCCTTGGACGTTTTCACGGTCAGAGCGATCATGTTGGTAAAATCTTTGGTTTCGCTGCTCTTGACTTCGACAATTTTGATGCCTCTTTCCCGGGCAATGATCGGCGCGTTGATGTAGTTGACCGTCTCCGTTAAAATCGGCTCCAAAAGGCCTTTGATCAGAGAGATCGTGATCGGGGCGACATTATGGTTGAGAAGGTCGCCGCTGTATTCAATCGTGATTTCCTGAATCGCACCCGTCAGCAGCTGAGCCTGGAAAATTCCCAGCTTTTCCGCCAGGCCAAGATACGGACGGATAACCGCCATCACGTCCGCGCTGACTGACGGGAAATTGACCGCGCCTTTGATTTCGCCGGTAAGGAAATAGGCGGCAATCTGGTGGGCGATGGCGATGGCGACGTTGGTTTGCGCTTCATCGGTTGACGCGCCCAGATGCGGTGTGCAGATCACATTATCCAGACCAATCAGTTCCATGTTCCTGGTTGGCTCTTCTTCAAACACATCAATAGCGGCGCCCGCGACTTTTCCGGATTTCAACGCGTCGCAGAGCGCTTTTTCGTTGACGATGCCGCCGCGGGCGCAGTGGATCAGGAACACGCCCTGCTTCATTTTTGTAAACGCATCCTTGTTGATCAGATTTTTGGTTTCCCTGGAAAGCGGCGAATGCACCGTGATGAAATCGGAATAGGCATAGAGCTCATCCATGCTGACCATCTTCACGCCCATTTTATCCGCGACTTCGGGAGAAATGAACGGGTCATGGGCGATAACATTCATTTTCAGCCCGATGGCACGATCCGCCACCACGGCGCCGACTCTGCCCAGTCCGATAACTCCAAGGGTTTTGCTGCTGTATTCGTTGCCCATGAATTTGTTCTTTTCCCAAAGACCCGCCTTCATCGACGCGGTGGCCTGGGGGATTTTACGCGCGAGCGACACCATCATGGCGATGGCGTGCTCGGCGGTGGTAACGGTATTGCCTCCCGGCGTGTTCATCACCACGATGCCGCGTTTGCTGGCGGCGGGGATGTCGATGTTATCGACCCCCGCGCCGGCGCGGGGGTCGATAACATCGACATC
>CAZDYR010000631.1:0-1744 GCA_964509625.1 uncultured Smithella sp.
TAACCAAAGGGGAAGTTCCTTCGGGCGCCGATGCTGCTCATCTCAAAGAATTTCGAAGATTTCGAAGATTATCTTGACATCCAAGACTGCGTTTCTTATGCTTCCTTAGCGAAATAAGGGTCTCGTATTCAATACGAGACCTTTGTAAGCCATCCTGATTTGTCATACCGTCGAGGGCCGGTATAAGGTTTCTCCGGAGCCAAACAGTAAAGAAAACGAAAGACACAAGGAACGAAAAATGCCCATCACAGAAACGCTTGTCCGCAACGCCGCCCTGTACGGCGATGAAATCAGTCTGATTGAAATCAATCCCGAAATCAAAGAAGTTCATGCCAGCTGGAAAGATTACGAACTGGTCGAAACCAATCCCGAAAAGCGATACCGCAGGGAGATGACCTGGCGCGAGTTTGACGACAAGGCCAACCGACTGGCCAACTTTCTTTTGGACAGAGGCCTGGAAAAGGGGCACAAGGTGGGAATTCTGCTGATGAACTGCCTGGAGTGGCTGCCGATTTATTTCGGCATCCTGAAAACCGGTGCCCTGGCGGTGCCGCTCAATTACCGTTATACGGAAGATGAGATCAAATACTGCCTGGATCTGGCCGAATGCGACGTGTTGATCTTCGGGCCGGAATTCACCGGCAGAATCGAGGCGATCCATGGGCAGATTCCGAAGGTCAAAATAAGGCTGTTTGTGGGACAGGACTGTCCCCGGTTTGCCGAAAGCTATTACGCGCTCACCGCGTGCTGTTCGTCAACGGCTCCGAAAATTCCACTTTCCGACGATGACGACGCCGCGATTTATTTTTCATCCGGCACCACCGGTTTTCCCAAGGCGATTCTTCACGCGCACCGCGCCCTGGTGCTTTCGTGCGAATGCGAAATGAATCATCACCAGCAGACGCGCAGCGACAATTTTCTGTGCATTCCGCCGCTTTACCATACCGGCGCGAAAATGCACTGGTTCGGCAGCCTTCTGTCGGGAAGCCGAGCGGTTTTGCTTCGGGGGGTCAAGCCGGAATGGATTCTCAAAGCGGTGTCCGAGGAGAGGATCACCAACGTCTGGCTTCTGGTCCCTTGGGCGCAGGACATTCTCGACGCCATTGAACATGGCGATATCACGCTTGCTGATTATACGCTCGATCAATGGAGGCTCATGCACATCGGCGCGCAGCCGGTGCCGCCCAGCCTGATTAAACGCTGGATAAAATGCTTTCCGCATCACGCCTACGACACCAACTACGGCCTTTCGGAATCGATCGGTCCGGGCTGCGTCCATCTGGGCATCGAAAACATCCATAAAGTGGGCGCCATCGGCAAGGCCGGCTATCAATGGGAGGTGCGGATTGCGGATGAAAACGGCCAGTCCGTAAAACAGGGCGAGGTGGGCGAGCTTTGCGTCAAAGGCGCGGGCGTGATGAAATGCTACTACAACAATCCCGAAGCCACCGCCGAGGTCCTCAAGAACGGCTGGCTGTACACGGGCGATATGGCGCGAATGGACGAAGAGGGCTTCATCTATCTGGTGGACCGCAAAAAAGATGTCATCATCACGGGCGGCGAGAACATCTATCCGGTGCAGATCGAGGATTTCCTGCGGACGCACGATGCGATCAAGGACGTGGCGGTGATCGGCCTTCCGGACCACCGTCTGGGTGAAATCGTTGCGGCGATTGTGGAGGTCAAGCCGGGCTATTCCTGCTCGGAAGCCGATATCGCGCAGTTTGCCAATGCGCTGCCGCGC
>CAZDYR010000632.1:0-1743 GCA_964509625.1 uncultured Smithella sp.
ATCCGTCGAATCGGCTCTTATCCTCTTTTCCTTAAAAAATCTACTCAAAATTTCCCCGCAGTCATCCTGCAAAATTCCCTCTACTATATCCACCTGATGATTCAAGCGGTTATCATTTAAAATATGATAGAGGGAAACCACGGCGCCGGCCTTCGGATCGCGCGCGCCAAAAATGACCCGCGCCAGTCTCGCCTGAAGAATCGCACCGGCGCACATCAGGCAGGGTTCGAGGGTTACAAACAGCTCCGCGCCGGCCAGACGGTAATTGCCGGTTATTTCGGAGGCCCGACGTATCGCCAGCATTTCCGCGTGAGCAGAAGGATCGTTGCAGGCAATGGGTGCATTATGCGCCTGCGCCAGGATACGCCCCCCTCGCACCAGCACCGCGCCAATCGGCACTTCGTTCCGCGCCAACGCCTTGTTCGCTTCTGCAAGCGCAATCTTCATATAGTTTATATCTGTCAGCATTCGTTTCTTCCGTCGTGTCTAAAATCACAACTTGTTTATCATATTGTTGATTTTGAGGCAAATGCCGTATATGATTCCACTCAAGCGAGATACCATGGATTCTAAAAAAATATTCTTATGGCCTATCATCATATCCATTATTGGCCATGTTGTGCTGATTACGGTCAGCAGCATGGTTGATTTGCGTGATCATGTGAAAGCCGCGGAACTTTTCACGGTACAACTTACGCAACCTGAACCGGCTGCCGAACCTAAGAAAGAGGAAAAACCGGCGCAGGAAAAAAAACCGCAGAGGACTGAAGAAACAAAACCGCTGCCCGCCGTTGGGAGGGAGGACACGGTGGATATTGGCTCCTCCGACGTTAAATATGCGGCTTATTTATCAGGCGTGAAAAAAAAGATTATGCGTCTCTGGCAGTATCCGAACGGCGCTTATGAAAATAGTGAAGAAGGAGAGGTGGTGGTCAAAATATCGATTGACGCGAACGGTTCTCTCGCGCAAACCGCCCTGATGACTTCTTCCGGCTCAATTCATCTTGATTCCGGCACACTGGGTGTTATTCAGGCCGCCGCGCCTTTTCAGCCCTTGCCTCAACAATACGATCTGTCGCGTCTGCATATTATTGCTTCTTTCCGCTATCGCATGAAAGATTAAAATGGTCCTCGCCATCTCTTAAAAAATGAGTAGACGAATCATATTATCCAGTCTGTCATCTTGGTTCAACAGACGTTCCTTGTTGCTGACGAGGCCGGTATCCAGGATTTTATGATTGCACGGGATTCCTTATCGCGCTTCGCTTGTATGGAATGACAAGAAATTATTACGACAAAGTTTTTCTTTCGTAATGACGCCTAGAATTCTTTGCCACGGATGAATGCGACAGCATTTTTGAAGATGACCAGGCCCTGGCCTTCTTCAGGGAGGTTCTCTCGCGTCCAGCGGGGATGATTGGTGCGGTGGAGAAACGCTTCGGGATGCGGCATCAGACCGAAAAGCCTGCCGGTTTCATTGCAAAGCGCGGCGATCGCATGGTTTGAGCCATTAGGGTTGGCCGGATATTCAAGGGTCGTCGCTCCATCAGCAGCGCAGTATTGAAACGCGACCAGATTTTTCTTTTCAATCTGTTCGAGAATATCGTCGCTTTCCGGAACAAATTTTCCTTCGCCATGGCGTACGGGATAGTAAACCAGAGCGATGCCTTTTGTGAAGACGCAGGGACTTTGCGCATTGGCCTTAAGATACACCCAGCGATCTTCAAAGCGTCCCGAATCATT
>CAZDYR010000633.1:0-1734 GCA_964509625.1 uncultured Smithella sp.
CGTCGGATGAAAGTCATAGACGCCCCACGGGCTGATGACGGCAGAGGGTCCGTTACCGAGCAAACCGGCCTCCTGTCTTGAGTTGCCGCCGGTCAGATGCCCGACAGACGTAACAAAATCAACCTTCTCCGGAAATTTATCCGGCGTCTGCAGTCCGACCAGCACCATATTCTCCGTGAGTGACGACAGGTCGTTGTTGCCGCCGCTGCCCGTCATCCGGACGGCGGGTTTATGATAATCCTTCCCGATCATGTGCGTGTTCACGTTGCCGTACATGTCCACCTGGGCAAATCCCAGGAATCCGATGTCCACGTAACCGTTGTAACACTGGGCAAACGAATAGGACATTTCCATGATCGTGGGGGACTTGCGCCACGTCATGGGACATCCGACCGACCAGGGCATGTCGCCTTCGATCGGGTCCTGCCCGCCGGATTCATAAACCAGGGTAATATTGGGGGCATGGGTTTTTTTAGCCAGAATCCCCGCCACCATGGGGATTCCGGTACCGATATAAACGATCGAGTGATCGTGAATCTGCTGTGCGATAATATAAGCCAATGTCTCTAACGGATTGGCGGGTGCATTTAAGTCTTGCATAATCTACTCCTGTCTTAATAGTAAATCCCTGAATCATGTTTTAAGGTGTATTCCTCGTACGAAAAATCAATGTCTTCGTTGTCGCCTTCAGCGGCCTTCGTCTGGCGGCGCGCCTCGGCGATCCATTTGGCACCGCCCAGTTTTTCCACGAACTCGAATTGATTTTTGACGCCCATGATCCATTCATCACAAAATGCCTTGTTGTTTTCCTCGGATGCGCCTCCGAAACGCATGCATTTTTCCCACCATTGCCGCGGCCAGTAGTAACAGCCCGGCATACTGCCGGGAACCGCGCCAAAAGGCATTTCCACCACGGCATCCGCGTAAAAGAACGGAATGATCTGTCCCTGCTTATTGTAGCGGATATCGTTTTCGGGAACGATTTCTTCCGCCGTGATGATAAGTTTCCGCGCCGCGGCCGCCACCGCGAGATCATTGACGGCCGGGCCGTAAATGTAGGCGTTGCCGTACTTATCGGCTGAGTGGCAATGGATAATTGAAACATCGGGATACAGGGCCGGAACAAAGACAACGGGATCTTTGTCCGCCTTCAGAGGATTCTGCATCACCTTAAGGTACGGATTATAGCGAACCAGGTCGCTGGCCAGCATCTGCTTGCTGAAAAATCCCGGCACACCCAGCTGGGCGGCCTTGAAGCCCTGCGCAACACCGCCGTGGCTCCACTCGGAAATAATTTTGATCCTGCCGGCCTTGAGCGCACGGTCATAGACCCTGTCGATCCCGCGCATTTCCGCTCCGGTGTATGAACTGTGGGAATGAGTGACCAGCCCGTAAGTGATAAAAAAACTCTGGTTGGTATTGGGCGCTCCGATCATTTGCAGATTCTTTTTCCCCTGCCGGATGATTTCGTGAAAAGCCTGCTGGGGGGTTCGCACATAAGAGAAACCGCCGTCAGTAATGATATCGCCGTCCTGCACGAAAGTCGCAACCGCCTCACTCATGGTCATGCGTTTGTCTTTTTTGGCGTGCTCCTTTTTCAAATGCGCTTCGCGCGCCGATTCGAAATCGATTAACCGGTCAAGAACTGATGTATCGGTAATTCTGAGATTCTCGACCGCCTCCTGATTGTAGAGATATTTTGCCATCTCTCTAGCCTCCTGAATGTATTTCCCC
>CAZDYR010000634.1:0-1727 GCA_964509625.1 uncultured Smithella sp.
GAGCTGATGTCATATTTCTTGTAATCCGGATATTGCAGCAGATAAACATACATGGTGGGCACGGCGGGCTGATACTGGACTTTATACTGGTCGATGGCGGAAAACAATTTCTCGAGGTTAAACTGACGCAGGACCACTGTTTTGCTTTTGGAGCGCAGGAATTGCCCGTTCATACAGGCAATGCCGTATGAATGACAGAGAGGAAGTACGGCGACGCTGACCATGTCCACGGGATAGCGGGTTGTTTTCTGAATGTGAACCACGGAGTAGTAAAGCCCGTAGTGCGTGTGCATCGCACCTTTAGGCTTTCCCGTGGTGCCCGAGGTATAAACCAGGGCGGCCAATTCGTCATCGCCGGTATCGACCATGTCCAGCCGGTCTGAACTTTCCGCCAGAAGCTCGGCATACCAGTGGGTGCCTTCAACGGCTTTATCGGAAACAACAATAATGTTTTTGATCGACGGAGCATTCGCCTTTGCCTGATAGACCTTTTCCAGGTATTCAGGCGAGGTAATGACCGTTGAGGCTTCGGAATCCTGATAGATATAAGTTGTCTCCTCGACACCCACCTGATAATTAATGGGTACGCTGACCGCACCGATCTTCCAGATCGCCTGAAAGGCCTGAAATATCTCCGGACAGTTGGGCATCTGCATGATGACGCGATCGCCCCGTTTCACGCCCATTTTCAAAAGTGCATTACCCAGCTTTCGTGCGGCGCAATCGAGCTCGACGTTGGTAAATTCCCGGCCTTCATAAATGATACTGACCTGCTCTCCTTCCGCCACGCTCTTTACCAACAGTTCCGCAATGTTCATATTTTGGCCTCCCTGATTATTGACAAGGCAGAGCGCTCCGGTCCGGAATGCTCGCTTTCGTGATTTTTATTTTTAATACCCTCTTCATCGTCGAGGATCCATTCCCGATGAAGAATGAGAAGAATAATTGATGATGACTTTTCTGTACTATACGGCGTCTGAAAAAGGATGCAAGAAATATTTGGCGTCATCCGGCGCCTGTTTGCATTGCTGAACGCGGGAGGCCGGATTTTTTGTCAGGATTTTCTTGACAGGCGCAGCCAATCGCCTTACACTTCAGGCCTAACAGAGAAACAAACCATTTAAAAAACCGCGTTGCCGTTGTCAGCGGAGTCAGCCGCCGCATCTGAATCTGACACCGAAATGGCCGGGAGGAAAACCAAATGGAAATCGACCGCCAAACGTTAGCGAAACACGACGGCAAGGAAGGCCGCCCGGCTTTTGTCGCCGTGGACGGCAAGGTCTACGAGGTCACAGGCAGCCGGCTTTGGAAAAACGGCGTGCACATGAACCGGCATCAGGCGGGTATTGATCTTACGGAATCCATTGCTGCCTCTCCGCACGGCAGAGACATTCTGGCCAAAATCCAGGAAAAGGGTACACTGGCCGCGGAAAAAGAAGCAAGGCCGCCTCTTCTTCCGCAATGGCTGATACAGTTTATGGAGGCCTACCCGTTTTTCAAGCGGCATCCGCACCCCATGGTCGTTCATTTTCCCATGGCCATCTTCATTATGGCGCCTCTGTTTCTGTCCTGGTACTACCTGATCAGTCCCGCTCCGGGGCTTCTCGATGCCGTTTTCTATCTTTTCATCCTGGGCACGCTTTCCTTGCCGGTCGCCATCGTCACGGGGGGGCTGTCCTGGCTGGTGAATTACTCGGGTAAAGCCAATCCTCTCATTTTACGAAAAG
>CAZDYR010000635.1:0-1723 GCA_964509625.1 uncultured Smithella sp.
CGTGTGTTTTAAAGCGTAGTGCTGCGGGTTGAAGGTCTGGATGATGACGCGGCCTGCGGCATTGCCCCGTCCGCCTCGTCCCGCCACCTGGGTGAGCATCTGGAATGTTTTCTCCGAGGCGCGGAAATCCGGCATGTTGAGCGAGGTGTCCGCCGAAATGACGCCCACCAATGTGATTCCGGGAAAGTCATGCCCCTTGGTGATCATCTGAGTTCCCAGCAGGATGTCGATTTCCTTTTGTGCAAGCGCGGAAAGAATTTTTTCCTGTGAGCCTTTCCGGGCCGTGGTGTCGGAATCCATCCGGCAGACGCGCGACCGAGGAAACAGGGTTTCCAGTTCTTTTTCCAGTTTTTGTGTGCCCGCGCCGTAGTTGAGAATGCGGCTGCCGCGGCACTGGGGGCAAAGCGGCATGGCTTTCCGGCTATAGTCGCAGTAATGGCATTTGACGAGATTTTCCGCCAGGTGGCTTTTCAGCGCCACGGCGCAGTTGGGACAGCGGAAATTATAGCCGCAGTCGCCGCAGACCAGAAACGTGTCGAATCCCCGCTTATTGAGAAAAAGAAGCGTCTGCTCTTTGCGGGCCAGTGTTTCGGCAATTGCCTCAGTGAGCGCATCGGAAAGAATAGGGGCCCTGCCGTGCAGTTCCTTCTGGGCTTTCATGTCGATGATGTCGATTTGCGGCATGGCATTGTCATTCACTCTTTTTGTCAATTCCAGATGGGCGTATTTTTTTGTTTGGGCATTGTAAAAGGTACGGACGCCCGGTGTGGCTGATCCCAGAACGCAGACGGCGTTCGCCAACTTGGCTTTGACGACGGCCAGATCGCGGGCGTGGTAGCAAAGCCGTTCATCCTGCTTGTAGGAGGCGTCGTGTTCTTCATCGACAATCATCAATTTCAGATTGGGCAGCGGGGCGAAGAGCGCTGACCGCGCGCCGATAACCAGGTTGATCAAGCCCCGACGGATTTGCCGCCACTGGTCGTAACGGACTCCCTCGGCGATGCCGCTGTGAATGACGGCGATTTTTTCGGCGTCAAACCGCCCGGTGATCCGGGAGATCAGCTGCGGGGTGAGGGCGATTTCGGGAACCAGATAGATGGCCGTGCCGCCGGTTTTCAAAACATGATCAATGGCGGAAAGATACACTTCCGTTTTTCCGCTGCCGGTGACGCCGTGCAGCAGGACGGGGTGGAAAGTACCGCTGTCCGCGTACAGGCAAATTTCCTTCAGCGCTTTCTTTTGTTCGTCGTTGAGCACAATACTCTGCCGGGGACTTTCCAAAGCGGAACAAAGCGATGCTTTGCGGATGACTTCCGCGCCGGTTACGGTCACAACGCCCTTTTCCAGAAGCTTTTTCATGATGACGGCGGTGGCGCCGGTCGCGTCCATGAGAATGTGAAGTTCCGTGGGGCCTGAATTTTTCAGATAGTCCACAACGGCCTGCTGCCGCGCGGTCAGATGAACCGGATCGGGAGGGGGGCCATTCAGACTGATGATTTTTTCTTTCTGGATGGCGAGCTGTTTTTTGTCTTTTGCGACAATCTGAACAAGCCCCGCCATTTGCAGACTGCGCGCGATCGCGGCGGCTTTTTTCAGGCCGGATTGCCTGATCAGGTCGTTTAACGCGAGGCCGCGCGGGTGCTGATGGACAATATCCAGAAGTATTTTCTGAGGCGCTGTCGGTTTCGCGTCCGCGGGCGGTGTCGCGAGAATAATCCAGAGG
>CAZDYR010000636.1:0-1721 GCA_964509625.1 uncultured Smithella sp.
GTTCTTTCAGGGCGGCTTCATGTTCGGGTATATGTTCTAATACTTCCGAACAAATAACACAATCAAAAGATTCGGATTCAAAAGGCAGGGACGTGATATCCCCGCACGTGACGTTCACGTCGCGGGATAAGGCATCCGGCATTTCTTTTAACGCATCAGCGGCTTCCCGCACATCCGATGGATTCCGGTCAATGCCGACAATTTTCAGACCCGGAAGTTTGACCAGCGCCCGCAAATGCCTGCCGCTGCCGCATCCGGCGTCCAGAACCGCCTGGCCGGGTTTGAGTTTCAGTTCAGGAAGATCGACGGTAACCATTGATTGCCTCGCGATAAACATCCACAACTTCCTGGGCGGCTTTCTTCCAGCTGAAAACCGAGTTGACACGCGCCAGGCCGGCCTGCGCGTACTTTTTCCTGTCATCGGGAGAATCCAGCAAATGCTCAATGGCGCGGGCAAGAGCTCCGGCGTCTCCGGGAGGAACAATCATGCCTGCGTCGCCCACCACTTCGGGCAGAGCGCCGCCGGAGGTCGAAATGAGCGGGACACCGCAGGCCATGGCTTCAGCGGCGGGGATGCCGAATCCTTCATAAAGCGACGGAACAACGGCAATGGTTGACTTGGCATAGTAGTCCGCAAATTCCTCGTTGGCGATGCGTCCGGTGAAATGGACAATATCGCCGACGCCAAGCCGGGCCACCAGATTTTCAATGATGCCGTCCTTCTTCGGCTGTCCGATAACGGTCAGGCGAATCGGGCGGGCTTTGCGAATGTGCGCCACCGCTTCCAGAAGAAAATTCAATCCCTTGAGCGGCGTATCGGCGCTGTTGGTCACAATGAGCGAATTTGCGGGCCTCGAGCCGTTTTGCCTGGGATAAAAGAATTCGTTGTTGACGCCGTTATGAACCACGCGGAATCTCTTTTCATCAAGCGAAAATTCCTTGGCAATATCTTTTTTTGTAAACTCCGAGACGGTGATGATGTGGGAAAACTGCCTGGCCACCTTCAACTGCATGTTGATGAAGGAGTACCATCGGAACACCCGGTATTTCTGCCGCAGATTTCTGGCCACTTTATATTCTTCCTGACGATCCACCGTGATCGGATGATGAATCGTTACCAGGGTCGGCATCACTTTCCGGCCCAGACGGCCGATGCCGTAGGCCAGACACTGGTTATCATGGACAATATCGTATTCGTTTCTGTGCCTTTTCAGATAAGCGTAAACGCGCTCCCCGAATGTAAAAGGCTCCGGGAAGCCGCCTGTGCAGACATTTAAAAATTCGTACATGTTGAGCGGGCTGGCCAGATGACTGATTTTCTTCGGACGAAAAAGATGGTCCGAAGCATACAGATCAAGACTCGGCAGTTTGATCAGGCGGACATTATCATCCAGACGCGGATAGGGCGGTCCGGAGATGACATCCACCTTGTGGCCTTGATCGGCCAGGGCCTTGCTCAAATGCTTGATGTAAACGCCCTGCCCGCCTGATGTGGGATTGCCGCGGTACGTCAGTAAACAGACGCTGAGCGGCCTGGATTTGGAACTTTTTTTCACGAAAACAACCTTTGAATCAGCTTTTTTGAATTTTCAAACATCACGGCGATTTCTTCTTCAGACAAACCCGCGCCACGCGCGATGTTTATCGCCATTTTGCTTCCGACATAGTCACCGGGCGAATGGGCGTCGTTGTTGAGCACCAGTTGCGCGCGGTGTTTTCTC
>CAZDYR010000637.1:0-1712 GCA_964509625.1 uncultured Smithella sp.
ACGCTCTTTATCACCTGGTTTACTGCGCTCATTATATCGGCGACCTCACCATGCCGCTGCATCTCATTGCTTATGACGATTTCAATAAAAGGACCCATCAGGCCAATGACGGAATTGTCGAGGACACGATCCTGGAAGAGCCGCAGAAGATAGCCGGCCACATGTACGCCATCAAATTGAACAAAGACAGGTTCGAAGCCGACCTGGCCGGCGAGATCGCGCGCATCGCCAATCTGACCCGCAGGCTCGGCTATAAGCTAAGAGCTGAAAACCGCGTCATGACCAAAGAAGAAGCCTACGTGCAGCTCGGCCACAGCGCGTCACTCCTGCAGGCCGTCCTGAATTACTACAAAAACTTATAAATATAAATTTTTTTTATACAAAAGGAAACGCCTTTCGCCTTACCCCTCACCCATAACCCCTTACCCATTACCTATTACCCCTTACCCCTTCCCTCTTCTTCTCAGGTCCAGCCACATGATATAAAGAATCATAAAAACGCTGTAAACGGCTGAAGGCAGCGCCGCTTCCTTTTCAAAAAGTGTGATGGCGAGGCCGCCGGCAATACCCTGGTTCTTGAGCGTACCCAGCAGAACCAGGCTGACCATGCTTTTCGGTTCTTTTTTGAAAAGCGCCCCTGCCCTTTCAATCACAAAGCCCAGGACAAACGTCGCGATAAGCACTACTCCGGCAATCGGAAATATCGCCAGCGGATCTGAAAAAATCAGATCCCGGTTGACGCCGATCATCGAATACAGAACAACAAAAAATCCCCAGTCCGTCAGCAAGCCGCGTACCGGCGCGATTCTATCCTGCATGCGAAAATAGAGTATCACCCGCGACAGGATCAGGGGAAGGACAATCAAAAGCAGCATGATCCAGACGAGCTTATACGGATCGGCAAATCCCTTTCCGATAAATGCCCAGAACATCAAAGGCATGATCAGCAAACCGGCCAGATAAGAGGCCACCGTTCCCGACAATGTATCGGAGACATTCCCCTCCAGGATGGCGGTGAACGGAATGACCGCCACGGCCGGCGGCACCGCCGCGATGAGCACAAAACCGATCCGGAGGTTGGCGTCGGCAATCAGCAAAGCCGAAGCCGCGAGTATGACGCCTCCCAGAACAATGTAAGTCATGATCATACCGGCCAGCGACGGCGCCAGAATGGAGCGGGGTTTGAGAAAATAGTCATTGGGGACATTGATGGTGGCCAGCGTCATAACCAGAGCCAGCGCGGGCATCATTAACACTTTGGTCCACGCCGCGGGCTCAGGCAGGAGCAGCCCGCATATGATGGCCAGAAGAAAAATAAAGTTGCGGTTATTCAGAAGTCGCAGCATGGTTGCTCCTTTTTCATATCGGGAAGCGCCTGTAGGGTCTAGAGAGTTTTGCAAAATGCCGCTTTACGTCATACCGACGAAAGAGACTGTGTCGCAATAGCAAAGAATGTCATTCTATGTCCTCCACTCGCGTGACCTTCAGGTTAGGCGGAGGCTTCAGTCCGGCGTATGCCGGATGTCACGAAGTGACGGAGGTGGAAAAAGGACTTCCAAATTGTAACCATGTAATATCACGGCTACATAAAAACTTCCACCCCCTAACCCCCGCCGGCGGGGGACATCAAGCGCAAGCAGCATCTGTTATTACGACACAGTCTATGCTCGAGCATGAAATAAGTCTTTATTTTATACATTGTGCAAAGATCC
>CAZDYR010000638.1:0-1711 GCA_964509625.1 uncultured Smithella sp.
GGACAATCCTCCCTGTGAGGCTCCACCACCACCAGATATTCATTACAATCTTTTGAATCATCATCTTAAAGCGTTTCCTTTCAAGCGTGCGTGCTTTATAGCAGTAGGGTTTTTTCCTGTCAACCCTTTATTTTTTATCCGGCGAATCATCCCGGGGTGATCCCGGTTCCGGTTGCGGCATAACCGCATCACCGATTTGTTTTCCCAGTGGATCCCCGGTATTGCGAACCCCGGCAGACGAAGAATCCTCTTCAGATTTCCCCCCCGACGAGGGAGTCGCCGAGAAACTGACAGCGGAAATTCTTGCGGCCGGATCCAGCTCTTCCAGCCACAGAGGGTGGCGATACCAGGCATAGTCCAGCCGCACGGCTCCGGTCAAAATACCCCGGACCATCGGCCAGTTGGGTTTGAGCAAAATGGCCGCCATGTGCGCCAGAAACGCTAGGAAAAACAAAACGAAAAAGATATTGTGAACCCAGGTCGCCCCTAAAAGGACCGTGTGCGACATGTCCGGCGCGTAGATGTTTTTATAGGTTTTGACCAGGCCGGAAAGAATCAGCATCAGGATGATAAACGCCATGCCCGCGTAAGCCAGCCGCTGCTCGGGAAGATACTTGTGCATCGGCGGCTCTTTGCCCAGGCCGATGAAGCTTTTCAGGACGGTCACTGACTGCGCCATGTCGCCTTTTTTCGGGAGCAGCCCTTTTTCTCCGCGCAGGCCGTGATAAACCAGATGAAACAGCCCAACCAGGGTAAAGACAAAAGCCGCGGCATAGTGAAGGGAAAGCGACGTAATGAAATCCGCCGACCAGCCCAGCCCCGGAAGCGTGATAATGTAATAGCGCTTGGCAACCGGCAGCTCAAATATGCCGGTTAAAAGCAGAATGAGGCCGGAGACGGCAATCGCCCAGTGCTGGGCCAGTTCTAGACCGCTGTGCCTGATCACGAGATTTCTTTCGGCAAGAATAGTTTCAGCCATTGCCCTTCCCCTCCTTTTTCACCTGCGCGCCACGCCTTGAGATCCAGCCCAGGGCTCCCGCGGCGGCAACGCCGATCAGGGGCGCGGCCAGAACCGCTTTCGCCAGCGGGTCTGTTGACGCCATGCGGCGCTTAACATCCGGTCTCATATCCGGCTGACCCGGTTTTTTCTTCATGGTCCTATTGATTTCTTCAAACGATACGGGAGAAACGTAAAGGGTGGAAGTTCCGCCATTTTCCGTTTTACCGTAAAGATAGCCGTTCATCGCGCGGGATCTGTCCTCCGCCATCTTCTCAATGGCCTTGCGGGGCCCGATCAACATCGCCTTTCGGGGACAGGCTTCGATACAGCCGGGCGGTTTGCCTTCCTTCAGGCGTTCGTTGCACAGATCGCACTTATACATGACGCCGTTACCCATGAAATCCGGCAGCACATGCAGATAGATGCCGACACCGGACTGACGCTGAGGAATTTCCCACGGGCAGACATCCCGGCATTTTGCGCCGCCAAAGCACTGATTCTGCTCAATCACCACCGCGCCGTTCTTTTCCTTGTGATTGGCTGAAAACGGGCAGATGGTCGCGCAGGCCGGGTTGTCGCAGTGCATACAGCGGCGGGGAACAAAAACAGTTTTTTGCCGACCTTCAGACCTGATTTCGGCTTTGTGAATATAGATAAAATTGTAGGGTGTCAGGCGGTGGAAAGCATCTTTTTTCTGGGACCAGTCTTCAA
>CAZDYR010000639.1:0-1702 GCA_964509625.1 uncultured Smithella sp.
CAATTACAGAGAAACGCCACGTTTCTGTCTGCTCATCGTAATGCCGCCGAATTTTGTAGCCCTCAAAAATCGCCAAAGAATTTGTCATGCACTTGCTCCTTCTCTTTATGTTTCATCCAGCATGCGTTTAATGTAGCTTTCAACGGTACGTTTTTTCTGAATAGTCTGTGGCATACATTCAGCCACCAGTGAACAGCTTTCACACCGTTTGGCATAAACAGGTTTTGGCGTTTGACCTGATTCAATCAACTCATGCGTCAGGCGTGCCGCCTCGCTTGTTTCCTGGCGTAACGCGTCGTCAAAATCGACATCCAGACGCCGCCTGGTTTTGCCATAGAAGAGCGCCCCTGCGGGGATATGCGCATTGAGCATTTCTTCCAGGCACAGCGCCTGAGCGCAAAGCTGGATTTTATCGCTATGATCGGGCTTAGGCTTACCCCGTTTATACTCAACGGGGAAGGCCTGCCATATTCCATCAGCCTGACAGTGATATTCTATAACATCCGCTTTGCCGATCAGCCCCAGCCGCAAAGATCTCAATGAAGCGCCGCGTTCGATGCGCACGTCCCCCCGCGATTCATCACCTTCCTCATGCACATGCTCATGCATAATCCGTCCTTCGGCGGTCAGCCGGTTTTCCAGCCAGACCTGCTCGACATGAATTAAAGCGCACTGCCTGGGACAAAAGGCGTAATGCTGCAATGATGAAAGCTGAATTAAATCGTCTTCTGCGTACATTATATTCTCTATATTTTTTCTTCCAATTGCACACCTTTAGGAACATTGGATTTATCGATCTCCACCTTGTAATCTGAATAAGCACGAGCAGGTATTTTTTCATCACCGCTGCGTTTTATTTTGACCAGATCAAATAATTTCTGTGTTGGGGCATTACCAAGTGCTGTTTCATGTTTGAATACGATCAACTTTCTCGCCGTCATTTTTCCCCGCGCTGCAGAATGGTCATGATCAAACATATTGATTAGAGCATCCCACAACAATTTAAGATCGTCATCAGAAAAGCCTGTTCCCTGCGGCAAATGAGCTAGATGTGCGGATATATAGCCTTCTGTCTTATAGAGAGCATAGGGTACAATATGTTTCCGCCCCATAGTTCGATTATCGCCGCTTTGCTGTTCTGCTTCTTTTTCAGTTGCAACTGCCATACGCGTAATGCTGACTTCCATTGGAACTATGGCATCAATACTGCGTCCAAAATTTAATTGTACCGGCCCACGAACCTGGCCACAATTGATTCCCGTCGACATAACAGCACCAAATGTACGCACATCGAAAAAATTTTTACACATCCAGGCGCGTGCTTTTTCTACTTCTGCACCAGTGCCTTTGCGTTTTTTGGTATCACCTTTATCTTCAACACCAACAGCTTCATGCGCACGTTCATGTGTCTTATTGAGAATTGCTTTTTCACGTACATAAATTTCGCAAGGGCTCTGATTGTTTTTTACAATTTCAACATAATTGCGGATTTTTCTTTTGAGGCATACGTCCGTAACCATACCATAATTCGTTTCGGGATCGATCCGCGGCATATTACCCGCATCGGGATCACCATTCGGATTTCCATTCTCAACATCAAAAAGATAAACGAATTCATAACGATTTTGAATAATATTGCTCATTTTAAACCTCCTTTTGATTTTCTGACTTTGTAAAAAGTACATTGCGTTGATGATAGTAG
>CAZDYR010000640.1:0-1702 GCA_964509625.1 uncultured Smithella sp.
TGGTAGGGTGATGCTTCATAAAACGCCCATATGCCGTGTTGCGCTGCGTCCTGAGTCACTGCGACCTGCAAAAAAGCAGGCCTCATTCCTCAGGGTGTGCGCGCCTTACCTATAGATCATTTTCTGAAGCATCAGTGTTTGTTTTGAAGGAGGACACAATGAAAAGAGCTGTGGTGATCGGTTTGGGGATTTTTGGTTATCATATTGCGCGGACGCTGTTTGAAAACGGTTTTGATGTGGTCGCCATCGATAAAAATAAAGACATTATCCAGAAAATTCGCGATCATTCCACCAAGGCCATTCTGGCCGACGGAACAGATCAGGACATCATGAATGATATCGGCATTCGGGAAGATGACATCGCCATTATTTCCTTCGGCGACGACCTTGCCGCCGCAACACTGATCACGCTGCATCTCAAGCAGATGAAAGTGAAGAACATCATTGTCAAAGCGCCCAATGAAGATCATAAAATGATTCTGGAAAAAGTTGGCGCGACGGAAGTCATTATTCCGGAAAAAGAAGTTGGAATGAAACTGGCCAAAAGCCTGGTGTCGCCAAATGTCATGGACTACATTCCGCTTTCGGAAGACTACATGATATTTGAGCTGGCTCCGCCCAACAGCTTCCTGGGAAAAACCCTTGCCGAATTGCAGTTGCGCAACCGATTCAACATCGATGTCATTGCCGTGCGGGATGTTCTTTCCGACAGCATCCACATGGTGCCGAACGCAGGATTTGTTGTGAAGGACGGAGAAGTCCTGGTGGTCATCGGAAAGGAAAAGGATATCAGAAAGATTAAATAATCAATAAGGCTACAGGCTGCCAGACCAGTTGATGGCCGATATTCGTCTGGTGTTATAGCGATAGTAAAAAGCCGGGCGGGAATTTCTTTCCCGCCCGGCTTCCGTTTTTAGCTAACAGTCTAAAAGTCTACAGCCCGTCACCCTAGAAAGTCAGCGTCAGCTTATTGATGACCAAAAACTCGTTTTCGACATCACGGCCGATGCCGCCATTACCCAGGTAGTAATCACCGGCGAACAGGTAACCCACTCCCAGCATGTAAGAGAGGTTATTGGTGATTTTGTAGGTACCGGTCAGGTCGACTTCGTAGCCGTACTCTCTATCCAGAAAAGTGGCGGGTTTGTCCGCGCGCGCATAAGAAACGGACGCCATGATGTCCAGCTTCTGAACCGGTCGGACGCCGCCGCGAACCTGCAGGAACCAGCCGTTGGTCATTTGCGTATCCTGGGCAGCCGTGTCGTAGCCGGTCAAAGCGCCGGCCCAGTTAGACCTGTCATAGTTCCACATGATCAGGCAGGGATTCCAATCGCGTCCGCCGTTGACAAGGGCTTTAACCTTCTTGTCAGTGGTGTCGTCATCTCCCCTGACATACGCGATGCTGCCGCCCGCGTAAAACATGCCGAAATCGGCCGTTGCGTCAACCCACCCGGAATAGCTTTCGATATCCCGATCCGGAGAGGATGCAGAGACCGTTGTGGTGTTTTCATACGTGTCCTGGCCGATCGCATAGTTAAATTCCGCCTGCAGGGCCACCGGCCCGAGTTTCGCTATCGCATAGGGCGTAAAGAGGAAATATCTTCTCGCGTAAGTGTTAGGAAGGGTCGTTGGAGGACGGTTCGCTCGATAATTGTAGTAATTGACATTCAAGCCCGCCTTGCCGCCTTTCCAGCTATAAACA
>CAZDYR010000641.1:0-1702 GCA_964509625.1 uncultured Smithella sp.
CACCATCCGGGAGGTTAAAATCATCTAAGCCTGCCAGCGTTATCAATCCGGACTTTTCTCCGGGAGCGGCTAGATCTTAAAATCGGTTTTCTTGTTCCAGACCCCCAGGGCGATTCCAAGCTCTTCATGTTCGCTTGCGTATTCGTCCAGCTTGACGCCTTTGACCGCGGCATCGATGGCCTGGCGGAGAGCCCGTGCGCCGGCTTTCGGTCCTTGCGGATGCGCGTGAATGCCGCCGCCGGAACCGATCATGATGTCTTTCCCGCAGGCGCTGACGATGTCCGCCACATTCGCCGGAGTAATGCCGCCGGACGGCATGGGCATCGTCGCTTTCAGTCTGCCCATCGGATAGGTCAGATTGCGCACGGTGTTCATGAATCGGTCATGCAGGTACATGGCCTTGCCGCCCAGGGAAAAAGGAAGAACAATGGCGTCCGCGCCGCCTAAACGGGCAAACTTGCCCAACACAATCGGCGAGGCAATGCCCTGATTGGGAGCCATGTAGAAGGCTCCCGCCAGATCCATGTGCGCCAGAATGGGCACGTTGACCGCCGGATCGTCGGCCAGCGCGCGCATGGCTTCAGGACCGACGGCCAGATAGTTCACCATCAGGCCGTTTGCGCCCGCGTCGATGCAGCGGCGGGCCAGATCGAACATCCGCGGCAGGCGCTCGGTCACATTGACCGTATAGAGGGTGTGTTCACCGGTCTGTTCAAAAACCTCCCTTTCTATTTTCATGTAGGTTTTGACACGCTTCACGGCATCGTTGTAACGCATGCTGGCAATCAACTCGTCATCCTTGATCACGTCGCAGCCGCCAAGGGCCGCCTGGCGGAAGAGCTCGGCACCGACCTCCAGCGGGTATCCGCTGCAGGGCTTGATCATGTTGTTGAGCAGCGGGCGGCCCATTTTCAGCTCCAGCGCTTTCCACCAGCCTTCAACGCCGAACTTCGGGCCGTTGTACTGGTCAAGGGTGGCTTTGGGCAGGCGCAGGTCCAGCAGCTTGAAATTGGGAACCATCGAAATGTTTCCGATGACGGCCGTCAGCATCATGGGGAGCTGATCTTCCACATTGGCCGCAGGAAATGCGATTTGCAGGATATACTGGCGCGCGGTAACCTCCGCAGGCACCGCCGATTCATAATAGGGGGCTTCATAGACCCCGATGACCTTGGCCACGTGGCCGGCCCGCACTTCCGGCGTTTCGCCCGGTACGGGCACCCAGGTGCCGGTGGTCTGTTCAATAGCCATCACCTGCCCCATCACCGACATATCCCAGGCTTTATCCGCCGAAATCCAGTACGTGGCGACGATGTGGTTTTCCATGTCAATGCCTTCCGGCAGGGCAATGGGCTTGTCATCATAGGGTCCGATCTTCTTTTTTAAAACCGCCGGGTCATTCTTTTTCTTCATGGCTGCAATGCTCCTTTACGATAATGGAAAATGGTTTTAAGTCCCGGGAATCAGCGAAAGCACATACTCCCAGACCTCCAGCGTTTTTTTCAGGGCCTCCTCGTCATGCTGCATGCAGGTGTACATCCGGGTACCGGCCAGGGTGCAAAGGCCGTGCGCCATGGTTACCACCTGATAGTCGTCCGCGACCTGCTTCCGGCTGAGAATCTGCACCAGCGCATCCGGCGCGGAAAGGTCAACGGAGAAGAACGCCGTCGTCATGTAATGCATGATGGCGCCGAAATTATAA
>CAZDYR010000642.1:0-1690 GCA_964509625.1 uncultured Smithella sp.
GGCTGTTAGGATTACGAAGAGGCCCGGCAGGAAAACCTGCCGGGCTTTTTTTATTTTTTTTGACGAATCCAATTAAAACATGATAGGGGAAACGTCATTTTCGGCGTGAAAGCGCGCCGTTTTTTTTTGCATGATATTATCAAGATTGAAGGAGAGAACATGAAACGATACAAAGTGCTTTTATTTTTATTGGGTCTGGGGCTGATGTTCAGTCCCGCGGCTCAGGCCGTGGATGTAAAGGTCGGCGGCGAATTCATTGCGGGGGGAATGTATCTGGACAAAACAACAGTGAAGAAGGATACCGCAACCGACGGGCCAAGTACGGCGTTTTATTTTCAACGCCTGCGCGCCAAGGCGGATTTGATTGTTGTTCCCGGTCTGTCTCTGATCACGCGCTTTGATGTCATGGAAAGATCCTGGGGCGCCCAGAGATCCGATGTTCCTCTGAAGACAACGCTCGATACGATGTCCGCCGGTACACGCGCGGAAAATGAGAATATTGCTTTCGACTGGGTTTACGTCCACTACAATTCTCCCATCGGCCAGTGGAGAGTGGGGTATATGACCGACGGCGCCTGGGGTACCGTGTTTATGGATACATCAACGCCTAAGGGTAAGATCGCCTGGAGCTACAACGCGCCCAACTGGATGTATACGATCCAGGTCGTCAAGATGGCGGAAAGCAGCCGGACGGCCATCAATCCCGCAGCGGCTTCCGATCTGGACGGGGACAAATACTGCACGGCTTTCCGTTATAACTGGAAGAGCGCTGAAGCCGGTATTCTGATCGGGCAGGGCAGAGATGCGGCCAAAAAGCCGGGTGTGGCGCCGAACAATGGCTATAAGGGCCTCTACAATAATTTCATGCCTTACGCCAAGGCGCAGATCGGACCTGTGAAGCTGCAAATGGAGGCCATCTACTTTATCGGCAAGCTGAAAGATTATGAAGACGATGCTTCCGGGCAGGATGTGCAACTCTCCGCCCTGTCCGCCTGGGTGGACGCGACGGCGGATTTTGGCAGGTTTTATGCGGGGGGCACGTTTGCTTACGTCGCCGGTGATGATCCGGGAACATTGGATAAGGCGGAAGGTGACGCACTGCGCAACAACGGCGGGCGCGACTGGAGCCCCTGCCTGATCATGTGGAATGAAGAACGCACGTACTGGGCGGGCGCCATTCCCGGTCATGACAATGCCGCCCAGACAGGTCCGATGTATAATACGTGGTTCTTACAGGCCAGGGGCGGCGTGCGGCCCATCGACAAATTGGATATTATGGCTTCTGTTTCTTACGCCAGCGCCGACAAGAAGCCAACCGCGGCGTGGCTTTATAATGATTATGGTTATGAAGTGGATTTGACGGCGACTTACAAAATTACCAATAACCTGTCCTACATGGTGGGTGCCGGTTACCTGTTTACCGGCAAGTATTTCCGGGGCGAGACGGACAGCAATGCCTTGAACAATGATTATCTGGTGATCAACAAACTGACATTGACGTTTTAGAAAAGGTTCATCAGGGTTCAGGGTTCACGGTTCAACGGTCAGGGGGTTAGTTTACTGGTTTCATATTTTTTGAGGTAGTTGATGAATCCACGGATGGCGGCCCGTGTTCGTCTGGCCTGTTCGTATGCATCCTGAAATTCTGTAATGGATATGTATGCCTCATCCAAAGCGACATAGAGTTCAC
>CAZDYR010000643.1:0-1689 GCA_964509625.1 uncultured Smithella sp.
GATTTTACCCTCAAGGTCGGTTCGCACGATAACGTCCGGCAGGGCATCAACCAGCTTTGTATACAGCTCTTCACTTTCCCTCAGTTTCTCTTGTGCCAGTTTTCGCTCGGTGATATCTCTGGAGACGCCATGAAGCCCCATCAAAACGCCCTGATCACTGCGCAATCCGCTGATGATCGTTTCCATCCAGCGGGTTGAGCCGTCCTTGTGATAATATTCCAACACAAGTGACGCGCTTCTGTCGGGATCTCCCTGTCCCTTTTCTTCAAGGGTAAACTCTTTCAACATGGCGTCCAGGCCGTACGACAATGAATCGGGCGTCAACTGCTGATCCACGGTCTGCCGCATCCGTTCTTCCTGGGTGAACCCGAGGATGGTCTTGATGGACGGCGTGACATAAACCGTTTTTAAATTCATGTCCGTGATCCATACAATGTCGGTCATTTTTTCGGTGAGGAGACGGAAAATTCTTTCGTTTTCCTTCAGCGTTTCTTGAGCCCGCTTCTGATCCGTCACGTCGCGGACGTTCATGACGAAACCTGCGATTGTCGGATGATGCAGAAGATTCTTGCCGACGCCCTCCATGATCAGTTCATGGCCGTTTTTATGCCGGACGCGGAAGCTGTTGGGAACGGAAACATCTTTTGTCATAAGCGCTTTGACAAAATCCTCATTGGCTTTGGAATGATCGTCGGGTGCAATCAAAAATAAACTGTTTTTACCCATGAGTTCTTCAGGACGGTAACCTGTAACACGCTCGACGGAAGGACTGGCATAAGTGATGTCTGCCTTCGCATTCACAATGAAGAGGACGTCGGATGAATTCATGGTGATTTCCCGGTAGTACTCCTCGCTTTTCTTCAAAGCGTTTTCCGCAGCTTTGCCGGCTGTAATGTTCCGGATGATCACGATGGTCTGGCCTTCCCCAAGAGGGATGAATCTGGCTTCGTAGAAATTTTCTATTTCGTGTATCGTCAGAGAATATTCAAAACTAATCGTGTCATTTGTTTTTTTGACCTGTCCCAGGGCTTCCTGAAATTTATCGGCAACGCCGGTTAGTGGAACGTTGAATATTTTTTTGCCGATCATGTTCCGGGGCGGAGCCAGAAGATCGGCTGTGTTGCCCGTTTTGCAGTCAAGGATGATTCCGGAGTCATCAACCCTGAAGAAGATATCGGGAACGGCTTCGAAAATGGCCCTCATCTCCAGGTTGGTCTGCAGCAGTTCCCGGGAGCTTAATTTCAGAGAATGTTCCAGCATGTTGCGGTCCATATCCGCCCGATGGTATGCACTGTTGACCCTGTCGATGAAACCGCGCCATTCATCCGGAACCGTGTATGCGTCACCGAAATTTTCTTTCAACTGTTGTTTGAGAAGGTCATGTATTCTTTTTGATTGCATATCATCCTGATTTCTCGAAAAACATCGTAATGATCACGTTTTGATTATAAGGAGCGCAGAGAGTCCGCGTTGAAAAACCGGCCTGTTCTGGATGGACCATCCTTTTGCCTTTTTTCAGATCCCTGTTCGGTTTTCATCTTGAATCCTCCGGATTATTGAATATAAGTATATGATAAAACTGTTATATTAGAATTAACCGATCCATTAATATGAGGTCACAGACAGCCTCATGTGTATATCGACTTTATCAGGCATAAACTCAAGCATCTCCGGTATTTTTATCATAGG
>CAZDYR010000644.1:0-1684 GCA_964509625.1 uncultured Smithella sp.
GCACTTGCTATTGTTCATTATTTTTCATTTTCATGCTAAATATATGAATGAAAATTTCATTGTCAAGGGGGGAGGGCGGTCTCGTTCATTCTCCTTGGGGCGCGGCCGGCGCCGCAAAGGAAAATGGAGGTAAAAATCAGCCTGGCGCCCTTGACACGCCGGAAGGGCGTTCTTATATTATGCCCGCTTTAAGTAATGATTATTAAAAGGAACTGGGAATAGATCTCAATGAAAGATCATCTGGTGAAACTATTCAAGGAAAGCTGCCGCGTGAAGGAGGCTTTCATCAATGATCAACTGGGCGGCCTGGTTAATGTCATTGAGGTTCTGACTGCGGCTCTTAAAGCCGGCAACAAAATCATCATTTTCGGCAATGGCGGTTCCGCAGCGGATGCGCAGCATCTGGCCGCGGAATTTGTCAACCGCTTTATTATTGAAAGACCTCCGCTGCCGGCAATCGCGTTGACAACGGATACATCCGTGATTACCAGTATAGGCAACGATTACGATTTCTCGGAGATATTCGCCAAACAGATTCGGGCGCTGGGGCAGCAGGGTGATGTGGCCTGGGGGATCAGCACCAGCGGAAACTCCCCCAATGTGCTCAAAGGTCTCGAGATGGCCAAAAAGATGGGATTGATCACGCTGGCGTTAACCGGCAAGGATGGTGGTCCCATTGCCAAAATGGCTGATTTATCGCTGAACGTCTCATCAAACAGTACGGCGAGAATTCAGGAAACGCACATCACGATCGGTCACGCGATCTGTGAGCTGGTGGATATCAAGTTGTTTCAGAAACCGGATTTAAAATAAAAGTGGCAGGTAGACGGGGAGTGAAGACGAAAAAAGATCATTCAGACAAGAAAATAAAAGTGGAAGGCTCCGAGACGGTCGAAGCCGGTGAAGAAGCGGTTCAAAGCGACACGAATACGATAAAGGAAGCGCTCGAGGCGAAAGAAAAAGAATCCAAAGACAACTATGAACGTTATCTTCGGGCCGTGGCCGAACTGGAAAATTACAAGAAAAGGGCGGCAAGAGATAAAGCCGATATCATTAAATACGGCAAAGAGGATTTGATTAAGGATATTTTACCTTTTCTGGACAGCCTGGATCGCGCGCTGGAGCATAAGGACGCCGGAGACGCGCAGGCTTTCAAAGACGGGATCGCGCTGATTCAGGATCAGCTATTGTGCTGTCTGAAAAAACACGGTGTGGAAAGAATTGAAAGTGTGGGGACCGATTTTGATCCCAACGTCCACGAAGCGCTGATGCAGACAGACAGCGATGATCATAAGGATAACCAGGTTGTCAGTGAAATGGAAAAAGGCTATTTGCTCAACGGAAGACTGATACGGCCGTCGAGGGTTTGCGTGTGCAAGAAAACAAAAAGTAATCATGAATGTGCAATAAATGAGGCCAATGGAGAATAAGGAGGAATAAAAAATGGGAAAGATTATCGGAATAGACTTAGGAACAACCAACTCGTGCGTGGCGATTATGGAAGGGGGCGACCCGGTTGTTATCGCCAATCAGGAAGGCAACCGCACCACGCCGTCCGTTGTCGCCATTACGGAAAGCGGTGAGCGCCTGGTGGGCCAGGTGGCCAAACGGCAGGCCATCACCAATTCGGAAAATACCGTTTACGCCGTCAAAAGAATGATCGGCAGAAAATACAGTTCCAAGG
>CAZDYR010000645.1:0-1683 GCA_964509625.1 uncultured Smithella sp.
ATCCACTGACTTGGTCAGGGTTTCCGAATCCACGACCAGCACATAGGGCGGCAGGGTTTCGGGCTGCATTTTCGAAAGAAAGTTAATCTGCATCCCGAAGGAACTGCAGGCCGAATTCATGTCCAGGCAGGGAACTTCAACGCCCAGCTCGGCGGCCACCGCGGATGACTCCGCGGGCGCTATGCTGTCCGGAGAAGAACTTCCCGCGATGATCATTCCGATGTCTTCTTTTTTCAACGAAGCGCGCTTAAGCGCCTCGCGGGCGGCCAGCGCCGCCATCTGCGAATTTTTATACTGCCGCGCCTCATAGGCCATGCGGAAATCGGCATTTTTCGTTTCGCGGATATAATCCAGCGGCAGAACCGTCCGGCGATTCATAATCCCCACCCGTTCCACAATCCACTCGTTCGACGTTCCGATATCCAGATCAACGAGAAATTGATTGGAGATGATATTATCGGGATGAAAATGCCCCATGCCGTGAAGATATAACATGCCTAAACGATCTCCCGTCCGATAATCATATTCTGCACTTCGCGCACGCCTTCGTAAATATCGATAATGTGCGAATCGCGCGCGAGCTTGGATATTTCATATTCCGTGGTGAACCCGTAACCGCCGTGCAGGTGCAGGCCTTCAGTCGAACAAAAAACGGCCGCTTCCGCGCAGGTGTTTTTCGCCAGCGACGCGTAGATGCCGGCATCTTTGGCTTTTTCCTGAATTTTGCAGGTGGCTTTAATCAGGGATAATTCCGCCAGTTCAACTTTCTTCCACATGGTGGTGATCATGTCCCGCGACACCGGCAGATCACAGATGCGCTGGCCGAACTGTTTGCGCTCACGCGTGTATTCAATCGTCACATCCAGCGCCCTTTTGGCCAGCCCCAAACCGATGGCTGCCACCATGGGTCGCGCGTAATCCAGAACGTCCACAATATATTTGAAGCCGAAACGCCGGTCTCCGATGATCTGATCCGGATGGATGATAACGTCTTCAAAGGTCACACTGGCCGTATTGGATAGTCTCTGCCCCAGTTTATCTTCAGGCTTGCCGATGATAATTTTCCCGCCCGTCGGGACGTTGATTTCACGCGTGGCACTTCCGACATCGGGTAGTTCGGCGGATGTCACGTGATCAACTGGAATTACCACGCAGGCCATGAAATTGCTGGTAGGTTTGCCGACCTTGCACAGCACCGTGAACTGAGATGCGTAAGACGCGTTGGTAATAAAGCATTTTGATCCGTTGAGGACGTATGTTCCGTCTTCGCGCTTGGCGATAAAACTGGTCATGAGCGAGTTGTCGGACCCGGCACCGGGTTCCGTCAGACAAAAAGAAGCCAGAAGCGGTTTTTCGACAAACGGCCGCAAGAATCTTTCCTTCTGCGCGTCGGTACCGTGCTGACTGATAACGACGTTCGCCAGATCGTTGCACATGGCCGAGGTGGAAAGGCCCGTATCCCCATAAGAAAGTTCCTTGATAATTAAGGCCGACGAAAAAACGTCGATTTCAAATCCCTTGACTGATTCCGGAATGCATAAATTGATCACGCCCATTTCCCAGGCCTTGTTAATAATCGGCCACGGAAACCGGTGCCCCTTTTCCAGCTCCAGAATATGAGGCGTAATTTCGTTTTTAACCGAAATTACGCCTCATATTCTGGAGCTGGAAAAGGGGCACCGG
>CAZDYR010000646.1:0-1680 GCA_964509625.1 uncultured Smithella sp.
AAAACTGATGGCATTGCAGACCACGCCATGGTCCTTGAGTTTAAAGGCCATTTCTTCGTCTATGAGCGTCCCGTTTGTGGCAATGATATTAGCAAGCCCGGCCTTTTGCGAATATCGCAGCAACTCGAAAATATCAGGCCGCACCAGCGGTTCGCCGCCCGTATAGATGAGCGTGCGAAATTCACTTTCACCGGCAAGCTGGTCAATCAGTCTTTTACCTTCATCAGTCGTCAGTTCATCCGCTGCGGCCTGACCGCTGGTGGCATGGCAATGGATACAGCGCAGATTACAGGCGCCGGTGACCTCCCATACCGGATGTCCGGGATAACCGATGCATCCCATTCCCCATGCTCCATTGGCCACGGGCATGGATGATAAACCATGTTTGATAAGCCAACCGGGAAAATGTCTCCAGCGGTTCAAATACCCCATTAAAAGCGTGCCGCCCAGTTGCCTGAACAACAGGGAGGGTGGATTGTAAAACGCTTTTACTTTTCTGTTCTTCATCGGATTTCTCAAACGTAAGCCAGTATGAAAGCCAGCGACGTTCCGATATTAACGGCAATATTCAGTCCGCACAACAACTTCAGCCGGCGGGCATCTTCGTGGCGGCCTTTTAATATCTGTTGATTAATAAACAATGCGATGGCGAGAAACGGCAGATAAAAGTATACGACCTGAACGGGGACTCCGAAACAAGGCGACAACATCATGGTCAGACCCGTGAGAAGATTAAAAACGATGTAAACCCATTTGCCCTTGTCTTTACCGATGCGGACGAGAAGATTCTTTTTCCCTGTGGCCGCATCCGCGTCATAATCGGGAAATTCGTTGAGAAAGATCACGTTAAAAATGGAGAATCCAATCGGCATCCACAACCACTGAATAACAGGCGCAATGCCCGCTGTCTGAATATAGTAGGAAGACGCCACCGGCAGCCAGCCGTAACAAAAACCGATAAATATTTCTCCAACGCCTCGCTTCACCAGACGGATGGGTTCCGATGAATAGAAAAAGCCCGGAAAAGCTCCCAGACTTCCCAAAAGCAAAGTGTATGGACCGGTGTGATAGACAAATTGAAGAATGAGACCGATTGCCAAAGCGATCAGAATCGCTATGATGCTTGTCCAAAGGGCGACCCGGGCAGGTATTTTGCCTTCGGGGATCATCCGGCTGCCCCCGGCGAACGGGTTCTCGTGAAGACTGGAGGAAATGGCATTTTCCTTTTGATCGTAGTATTCACCTGCATGATATGTGGAGAGCATGATCAGAACAACGGCCATGGCGCCCCAAACGAATACTTCGGGGTTAAAGGTATGGGCCAGACGATAGGCGAGAACGGCTCCCAACACGAAAGGGAGAATCCCGACAATGTGAAAAGGCGGCCTGGACAGGACAACCCAGCCTTGCAGCATCTGTTTGAAATTATTTCGCATAGATCATCCGTGACTGTTTCGGTCACTATATTTCAGTTATGACTCATTCAATCCCGCTTAAGCCCGACGAGTATTGATTCTACGCAGCTGGCTGCGATATCATGAATTTCCGTGCATACCCCGCTGCTTGCGGCGGGGTTGTTCAATCCGACGCCAACACAACTCTTTAGCGCCGGGTCAGGTGCGCGGATGACTGAGCAGACGGCATATGACATATCAAAGAAGATGTCTGACGGCAAATGCC
>CAZDYR010000647.1:0-1680 GCA_964509625.1 uncultured Smithella sp.
CCGATATCCTGCTTTGTCTGCTTTTGGTCCCAGGGGCAGCCGTCCGGCGCGCGCAGTTTTTTAATCAGTGCGACCAGCTCCTGTAATTCTTTTTGGTTATCATTCATGACATTCATATTAATTTAGTCGCCCTTTTATACGGGAAGGACGGTTAGTAGCATAATAAGGGAAAGCTTACAATAATTTCCCTATCAAGACGGTTTAGATATCTTTTCGAGTTTGACGGTAAGGAAATCATCCAACAAATAACGCTGTTGACAGGGTGATCGGACTTTCCTATAGTCCGCTCATGTTGAAAGCGGCTCACATCTACAGAGGCATTATTTTTCTGATGCTTTCGGAATTGTGCTTTACCATATCGACCATATTTTCCAAATTACTGACCAACGCATCGGATGTTTCTGCCATGGAAGTAACTTTCTCCCGTTTTTTTCTTGGATTAGTCGTTGTCTCGGGTATCGTTTATAAAAATTCCATATCACTTATTCCCAACAGGCTGTCTCTTCTGGTCTGGCGAGGCGTACTCAATACCGTTGCCGTTATTTTATTTTTCCTGGCGTCGCAATATACGACGATCACGAATACTCACATGCTCAATATGACTTATCCTTTCTTCATCTTTCTTTTCGCGCCGCTTTTTTTCCGGCAGGAAAAAATATCGCCGTTCTTGTATCTGATTCTGATTGCTGCGCTCGCCGGCATCTGGCTGGTGATCAATCCTAATTTAAATTCCATTAACAAAGGAGATATTTTCGGTTTATTATCGGGAATTATTTCAGCCTTCGCGATTATCACACTGAATATGGCGCGAAAAAACGATTCGACAATGGTCATTCTGTTTTATCTTATGTCGATCGGGACGGTGTTGAACGGATTGGTGATGCTGCCGGTATTTGTCTGGCCCCAGGGTGGTCAATGGCTGCTGCTTTTCGCTTCCGCGACAATCGGGGTTGTCGGCCAGATCTGCATTACCTATGGATATAAGTACATTACCGCGCGGGCCGGCTCGCTGATTTCTTCCTCCCGTATCCTCTATGCCGTTGTGCTCGGCATGCTGGTTTTCAGCGAAGACCTGACGCTGCGCATCGCCGCAGGCGGGCTTATGATTCTTCTTTCGATTGTGGCCGTGACCTGGCTTCAGAAAACGGAAGATTCAACGGGCGCTTCATGATGCATCCGCTATTTAACGATAAAGACGTCTCTTTGCCTGTCCTGAAAATAAATGTGATTGTACTGTGATCCGTTGATCCGGTCGAAAAAAATTTCGCCGTTCTTACGACATTCCGGACAGCAGGAATTGGGCAGGATCACCGCGAAGATCTTCTTGCCGGTGTCGGCAGAAGATTCAATCATTACCAGACCCCCGCAATCGTCGCAGACGCGGACGGTTTCGATCTGTTTCTCCGTAATATCATCCGTGTCGTAATAGATATTCTTTTCACGGCGGATATACGCGGCGGAACCGGTAATCTGTTTTTTCAGGTTCTTCTTTTTCTTCCAGAGCGACATCACGTTTTTTACTTCATCTTCGATGAGCCTGGTTACTTCCGGGGATTGGCGGATGCGCTGGGCGTCGTAATCCGGTTCCCGCACCTGGCTGTAGTCCAGTCCGGCCATTGCGAGAATAATGCCGACATTAACGTAGGGGAGGGCTTTCTCGATGGAATATCCGCCTTCCAG
>CAZDYR010000648.1:0-1672 GCA_964509625.1 uncultured Smithella sp.
GTTATGAGGCCATCAACGGCGTGATTGATATTTCAGCCCCGAAAGCGGCTGGAGAAGATACATCGAAAATACAGTAACTTGATTAACTGAGTCCGGCAGACAAAGCCGCAGCCCGGCTAAATATTAGCGGGATATCGCCTTTGCCGGTATGACGGGGTCTTCTTTTTCATGCTGATATGCGTACGGTCTCTCCGGCAATATGACAGGATGTACAGAGAAATATGAGGCCATTTATAAGTTCATGGCGGTCTTGTCATGCTGTTTTTGCCAGGCATTCGTTCTCAGACACAGGCCGTCATGCGTCTATCCGGGCAGGGCAGCTAAGTGAATTCATTATCGCGCAATGAGATGACTAATTATTTATGAAAATAATATTTCTGCATTCTAATTTTCCGGCTCAGTTCCGCCATCTGGCGAATGTATTGGCTCGAAACCCTGACAATCGCGTTGTTTTTGGCACTGCCCGTCGGGAAGGGCAGATGCAGGGTGTTTACAAGGTTGTTTATTCTCAATTAAGGAAGCCGCATAAAGAAACCCATCACTATGTGAAGCCTCTCGAAGATGCTGTTTTGCAGGGGCAGGCCGTATACCGCGAGCTCGACAAACTCAAATCCGATGGTTTTATTCCGGATGTTGTGTACGGTCATTCCGGCTGGGGCGCGCCCATGTTTATCAAGGACATTTTCCCGAAGTCACGCCTTCTGTGTTACTTTGAATGGTTTTACCGTTCGTCAGGGTCGGATGTCGGCTTTGATCCAGAGGAGCCGGTCACGCTTGATGATCTGCTCAGAATCCGAATGAAGAACACGCCTATTCTTACGGATTTGTATAGTTGCGACGCGGGGCTGTGTCCGACTTTCTGGCAGTTGTCGCAATTTCCCGCGGAATTTCAATCAAAGATCCGGATTTTACACGATGGTGTCGATACAGATTATTTCTCACCCCGAAAAGATGAAAAGTTAATTCTGCCTGAAATAAAACTGGACTTATCTCAGGCGGAGGAAGTTATCACGTATGTCAGCCGCGGCCTGGAGCCCTATCGGGGATTCCCTCAATTTATGGAGACGGCGTCATTGTTGATGGCGAGAAGGAAAAAATGTCACTTTGTTGTTGTTGGAGAGGACAGGGTGGCTTATGGAAAAAAACGATCCGACGGGAAAACATTCAAGCAGGCGCTGTTGGAGAAGTATGATTTTGATATGTCACGACTGCACTTTACCGGCCGGTTACCTTACGGTCAATATCTGAAAGTTTTGCGCGCGTCATCAGTCCATGTCTATTTGACAAGACCGTTTGTATTATCCTGGTCTATGCTTGAGGCCATGTCCACGGGTTGTCTGATTGTTGCTTCAGATACGCATCCTGTCCGGGAAGTGATGGAAAACAATGTCAATGGACTTTTGGTGAATTTCTTTAATGTACGTGAAATCGCCGATCGCATTGAAGAAGCATTGGAAAATTCAGATCAAATGCAGATAATAAGACAAAATGCCCGGCAAACGATTGTCGATAAATATAATTTGGCTAAGCTTCTGCCGGAGCATATCACCTGGATAAGAAATGGCAGTGATGTTTGACCTTTGAGATCAATGGAATCAGTACATCTTCTCCTCCTTTCAGAAAGAACTTGAAGTCTCGAACGATTGTTGCTAACATGCGCAAACTTTTAGAT
>CAZDYR010000649.1:0-1660 GCA_964509625.1 uncultured Smithella sp.
ATGTAGAACTGCTGCCCGATGCTGAGAATATTGTTGAACAGCCAGTATATGACCAGTCCCGACGGAAAATTCAAAAAGAAAAAGGTAAAGATCACCGGCATCAGCAGCATGATCTTCTGCTGGGTGGGGTCGCCCATCGCGGGAGTCATCTTTTGCTGAATGAACTGTGTCGCGCCCATGATAATCGGTGTGATGTAATAAGGATCTTTTGCCGACAAATCCTGAATCCAGAAGAAGAAGGGGGAGTGGCGCAATTCAATCGAATACATCAGTGCTTTATACAGGCCGAAAAACACCGGAATCTGAATCAGGATCGGCAGACAGCCGGAAAAAGGATTGACTTTATGCTCGCGATAGAGCGCCATCGTTTCCTGGCCGATCTTGGCCTGGTCATTTTTATGTTTTTCCTTGAGGGCTTCAATTTTGGGCTGCAGGGCTTTCATTTCCTTCATGGATTTGTAGCTCATATTGCCCAGCGGCCAGAAAATGATTTTGATCGCCGTCGTCAGGATAATAATGGCAATGCCGTAATTGACGACGAAACCCTGCAGGAAATTGAGGACGTATAAAAAGGGAATGGCCAGCCAGTAAAACCACCCGAAATCGATGGCGTCTTGCAGACCGACGCCCAGGGGCTTCAAAAGCGTATACTGCTTGGGGCCGAGATAAAGCGAATACGAAAAAATGCCGTTCTGGCCGGCGGGAATGACTTCCTTGCGGCCTTTCATGCCGACGGCGACCATGTTTCCGGCATCGCGGGTCATTACGATATTGGTCAGAGCCGGATTCTCCGGAATAAACGACGCGATGAAATATTTGCTTTCAAACGCCCCCCACAAAACGTTGGGGCCCAGAACGGTTTCGCTTTCCAGCTTCTTGACGTCCTGGCGCTCCACGCTGCCTCCGACGGAGACCGCGGGACCTTCATGACCGTAGTCGTCATCAATTTTCTTGGGATCGACATACTGATACCAGTTGATCCTCGGAACCTGCGTGATCGGCGCCGACGTCAGATTGTGGACTTTTACGTCCAGATTGACTATGTAGCCTGACGAATTGAAAGTGTAAACTTTTTCAACTTTGATATCCCCCGTTGTTTTTGAAAAAACCAGCTGCTGTTTGTCTTCGGTTTCAATCAGGTTCAGTTTTGTCGCGGCTGTGTCAAAAACCGCATCCGGCGCGATGTCGCTGGTGGATTCGGGGAATGTCACGGCCAGCGGGTAGGGCATGGCGTCGCGGACGTCAACCAGTTCAACAAAATCCTTGGTTTTGGGTTTGGCGGCGTCTTTGGAACCGGTGACAAGTCCCTTGATTTTAGGCCAGATGTCGTCCGTGCATTCATGACAGTCCTGATGATAATCCTTGAGCTTCATGGACTTCAGTGCCGCGCCGCGGGTGGAGAAAACGGCCGTGTAGTGCGGGGTTTCCACCTGGATGTCCCGGGGCGGCGCCTCGGATTTGGCCGGGACGGCTTTTGGCGCTGATGCGGGGGTGGCCTTGACTCCGGACGGCGCGGCCGCATTGGCGGGGGCCTGATCGTTCTTTGCTTGTTCGGTGGCTGTTTGCGTTGCCGGCGCCTTTTGCGTTGCCGGCGGTTTGACAAAGAAGATTTGATAAATCATAAGAACAGCCAGCGACAGGACGACGGCAAGAATGGTCC
>CAZDYR010000650.1:0-1658 GCA_964509625.1 uncultured Smithella sp.
TGGTATCCGGCTCGCTTGCCAAATCGAAGCGGATGCTGTCCAGATTACTCATCGGCGGCAAAGCGGCGGATTGCCCGGCCTTTGCCGGAGCCTGCCCCATCTTCTCGTTGAGGATGTCCTGAAAGCCTTCTCCTGAAACCTTTTCTGACTTTCCAAAACTCCCCTGCTGAAGGGAGGGAATCTCGTTCGGTGTGATTTTCATAGGATTCCAACCTTTACCGTATGGATGTCAACTGTCTGAGAAGTATATCGGCAGAAATTCCGTTATCATTAAATGTTTAAAAAACAGCGGGACTGTTCACAAAGGGGTCAGGTCTGCCGTTGACTTAAGATATCGGATTTGATATGCGTGGTATCGATAGACAAGTTGTGCGCATATCATGAGGGTTCCAATGACAAGACCGTTGAGGATACAATATCCGGATGCCTGGTACCATGTGATGAACCGTGGCCGTCACCAGGACACCCTATTTCACGATCGTCAGGACTATGCAGTATTTCTTGACCTGTTGCAGGAATCAGGTGCGCTATGGAAAATCAAAATAGCAGCCTACTGCCTGATGACCAACCACTATCATTTGTTAATTCAAACCCCGCAGGCGAACCTGGATCGCTGCATGCGTCACATCAACGGAATCTATACACAGAAATTTAATAGAAAATACCATACGGATGGCCAGCTATTCCGTGGGAGATACAAGGCAGTCCTTGTAGATGCGGACAATTATTTGTTGGAACTTGTACGCTATATTCATCGGAATCCGCTTCGTGCCGGGATCGTCAAAATGCCGGAGGAATACCCTTGGAGCAGTTACCGTGGATATCTGTCTGAGTCGGACAACTGGAAGTGGCTGCACAAGGAATTTATTCTTGGGATATTGGATAATAACCGGAACCGGCAAAGAAAAGCGTTTCTTGAGTTTATGCATCAAGGGGATTCGGTGGATGTTCAGGAATTTTATGCGAAAAAGAATTTGGCATCTTGCCTGGGAAGCAGCGGATTCATTGAGCAAATAAAAACGAAGTATTTTGAAGCCAAAAAGCATAAGGAGGTTCCGCAATCCAGATATTTAGAACCGACCATAGAGGATATCCGGAAAGCCGTCAGCAAAGCCTATGAAGCGCCTGAAGCAAGTCTCATTAAATTGCGGCATGGTTTTTATAATGAAGCACGAGATGCTGCGATCTATCTTTCACGTTTGATGACGGGGAAAAAGCTCGTTGAAATCGGGGCGGCTTTTGATATTGCAAGCTATAGTACGGTTAGCAGTATCATTGTAAATATGCGCGATCGCAGTAAAACCGATAAAGTCCTGGCAAAGAAGTTAAAGCAAATAGAGCTGGGCATCAAAGGTCAAAGGCAGACCTGACCCCTTGTTTGTCTTGCCTTGACAAGTCCGAATGAATGGCCATTTTATGCCCGCCAACATCGATTCCTGCCCTCATACGGGGAGGCCACTAAAAATTATAGGGAGGAACTATGGGAAGCCGCAAACAGACCCATTCATTCAAGACGGAAATCAATCAGTTGATGAATATCATCATTCATTCGCTTTATTCTCACCCGGAGATTTTTCTGCGGGAACTCATTTCCAACGCGTCCGACGCCATTGATAAACTGAGGTTTAAGTCTCAGCTGGACAAAGACATTCTCGGAA
>CAZDYR010000651.1:0-1656 GCA_964509625.1 uncultured Smithella sp.
GTCGAGGACATTGAGCAAAGACATGCCCCGGTGCAACTGCCATCTTTTTTCTATTCTTAAATAATTATTGTAAGTTGCAATCGATATTTTATTTCCGCGACACCTTAGTGTTGAAATAAAAAAGGCAGGGTTCTCACCCTGCCTTTTTGCTGTTCATGATAATGAACTATTCTTCTTTCTTTTCTTTTGCTTTTCTTTTCGGTTTTGCTTTTTCCTTCTTTTTCTCATCAGGAATATATTCCAGGATGGAAACAGGCGCGTTGTCGCCAAAGCGGTATCCGACCTTCACGATGCGCGTATATCCCCCGGCACGATTGCGGAAGCGCTCGGCCAGCTCGCCGAAAAGTTTGGCGACCATTTCCTTATCGCGCACAATCGACAGTGCCTGACGCCGCGCGTGCAGATCACCACGCTTCCCCAGAGTGATCATATTGTCCGCCAGCTTGCGCAATTCCTTGGCAATGGTATCCGTTGTGCGGATACTCTCATACTTAATAATCGATGTCACCATATTCCGGAACATGGCTTCCCGATGGCTGGACGTCCGTCCTAATTTTCTGCCCGCCTTACCATGATACATTGTGAAATTTTCCTTTCCTGACTGTCAAACCTTACGATCAGTAAATATTATTGGTTGAGTCTTTTTGCCGCCGTTTTTCAGGATTTGATATCCAGTTTCATTCCGAAAATAAGACCGTATTCGTTGAGAATATCTTTAATTTCAGAAAGAGACTTGCGGCCGAAATTCTTCGTTTTGAGCATATCCGCTTCCGTTCTCTGGACCAACTCGCCAATTGTGTTGATGCCCGCGTTTTTCAGGCAGTTGGCTGAACGCACGGAAAGCTCCAGATCTTCGACAGACCGCATCAGAATTTCGTTTACGTTTCCGGGTTCATCTTCTTTCTCCGGCAAAACCTCTTCTTCAACTTCTTCGAAATTGATAAAAACATCCAGCTGCTGCTTCAGGATCTTTGCCGCATAAGCCATGGCATCGCCCGGCGCCACACTGCCGTCGGTCCAGACTTCCATGACCAGTTTGTCATAATCCGTGATCTGACCGACACGGGCGTGTGATACAACGTAGTTCACTTTCTTGACCGGTGAAAATATCGCATCGATATTGATGGTGCCTTCGGGCTGGTCAGGGTCCAGTTCTTTCTTTGCCGGCAGGTAGCTTTTGCCCATCTTGACGACCATTTCCGCTTTAAAGCTGCCGCCGCCGGACATCGTGGCAATGAAATGATCGGGATTTAAAACTTCAATCGTTCCATCCGTAATAATATCGCCTGCCGTTATGGCACCGGCACTCGTCACATTCAATTTTACGATTTTTGTATCCGCCGCGCCCAGTTTAAAGCGGACGCCTTTCAGATTCAAAATAATATCCGTTACATCTTCCTTGATTCCGGGAATTGTGGAAAATTCGTGCAAAACACCATCTATTTTTATCGACGTAATGGCCGCTCCCTGAATGGAAGACAGAAGTACTCTTCTTAACGCATTACCCAGTGTTATTCCAAATCCTCTTTCCAAAGGCTGAATTGTAAATTCTCCATAAAACCGTGTATGTGTCGCTTCATCAACATCAACACGTTTGGGACGAATCAAACTCGACCAGTTTCTCTGCATAATCAACCCCACCCTTAAGCTGGTTTA
>CAZDYR010000652.1:0-1655 GCA_964509625.1 uncultured Smithella sp.
GCATTTGAAGCAAGCCATTGCACCGTTTTTCTATACGATAAAGACATGCTGGTTGGTTTTGGCAGAGCCATATCGGACGGAGCATACCAGGCCGCAGTATATGACTGTGCGGTAGCTAAAGAATACCAGGGCCGTGGTTTTGGTAAATTAATAATACAAGAAATATTGTCCAAAACACCCGGGTGCAATATCATTCTTTATGCATCCCCCGGGAAAGAAGGTTTCTATGAAAAACAGGGATTCAAAAAAATGAAAACAGGGATGGCTCGCTTTATAAACCATGACCGCATGGCTCAAAGAGGCTTTACGGAATAGTATTCAAAGACGGCCGAACAACGTGCTGCATGAGGCAGCCCGGCCCCGACGGCTTTGGTGATTTGAAATACCGCGGCGCCCTGTCTGCCAGCGAGCCCATCGCTTGTATAAATTTAATCAGGAGGCAAAATGACGGCATATTGTGGTCTGGATTGTTCGATATGCGATGCGTATCTTGCAACGCAAGCGGACGATGATAGGAAATGGTCTGAAGTGGCAAAAAAGTGGTCAGCCCTTTATCACAAGGAAATTCAACCAAACCAGATAAATTGCGACGGCTGCAAATCAAACGGGCGTTTATTCTTTCATTGTGAAAATACGTGCGAGATTCGCAGATGCTGTAAATCTAGAGGTATTGATAATTGTGCAGTTTGTAATGAGTATGCGTGTGATGCCCTGGCAGGGTTCATTAAATTGGCACCTGAAGCAGGCAAGGCACTTGAGAAACTTCGCCAGTAAATAATGCCGACCCGCCGCCAAGGCTGATCGCTGCGCTCCGGATCAGCTGTTCGTTAGGCATCCTATCACATACAGGAGGTCACAGACATGGACGGGAAAGAGATATCAAGGCAATTGGAGTTGTATTCGAATGCAATTGTTGCTTTTATTGTCTTTCAATCACTTGCCTTCTGCTACAACTTTGGCACAAGCGGTGAGTTCCACAAAATAGTCTATAACACTAAGGAGTTATCCATAGTGCTCACCATTATGTTCAGTTTAGCCATGATGCTTGCATTTTTCGCAAATCGCATCATTAGTATGAAACTAAAAGAATTAAGCGGAGAATACGGCCAACTTATTAAAGCTATATATTTAGGTAAGGGTGTGGTTATCATTATTTTTGGTGCATTGCCGATCTATGTCACAGTCCGCTATGCGCTATTTCATATCTGACCAGGTAATACGACTGATCGCTGCGCTCCGGCTGATTTTGTCGCTCAGCATGATTTGAGGATCACATGAAACGGAAAATCCAATACTTTGTATCTTATGCTCATAGAAATCGAGCGCTGGTTCAGGACTTTATTGAAAGACTGGACGATGTTCTGGCGCCGTCAAAGCAGTTTGAATATTCCCGCCGGCAGGATACCGGCTTGATCCTGGGAAATGAATGGCGGGCTCAGATAACTGAGGCGATCGAGCATTGTGAATTCGGCCTCCTTTTGATCAGCCCCGCTTTTCTCGCGTCAAACTTTATCACGGAATCGGAATTACCCCAGTTTGTGTCAGGGGAAAAGGCGTCGGTGCCGGTCATGCTTCAACCGGTTGATTTTGACCGGCATGACCTCAAAGGACTGGAGAAACGACAAATCTTCCATTTCGCTGTCACGGGCGCAGGA
>CAZDYR010000653.1:0-1652 GCA_964509625.1 uncultured Smithella sp.
TTGGGGTGGGGGGGGGATCACTGCCGCTCACGCCGTTCAATATCGGGACCGCATGTACGGTCCGGATCAGCCTCCAGGATTCAAGCTGTACCGGCCGGACTGGAAGGCACTGACTTCAGTGCAACGCCCCGTGCCCCTATCGCCAATATCCTTATAGATGTGATCCGCGGTGCATGCTCGGAGAATGCTGCGGTCAGGTTTTGTTGGGTTAATCCACCCAGCCGCCTGTGATGTTCAACCGCTTCAGCTTTTCCACCAGTGTGGTGCGATTCAGGTTCAGTAGCTTTGCCGCACGGTTCTTGACTCCTCCGCTCATTTTCAGCGCTTTGAGCAGGAGTTCTTTTTCCAGACGGCTGATATGGTCATTGAAATCTATGCCGTCTTCTGAAAAAACAATTGCTTCAGAGGTTGTAGGACCGGTGGCGGTATTGCGGATTTTAGCCGGCAGATCGTCCACGCAGATGACGCCTTCCTCTTTCATCACAACAAGCATTTCAATCAAGTTCTGCAGCTCCCGGACATTACCCGGCCAATGATAATGGGTAAGATGGTTGATGGCGTCAGGCGCGATATGCTCAACATTTTTCTTTTTCAGCTTATTGAAGGTCATTAAAAAATGATTGGCAAGGATTACAATGTCCGAGCCGCGCTCTCTGAGCGCGGGCAAATTAATAGGAATCACGTTAATGCGGTAGAAGAGGTCTTCGCGGAATTGCTTTTCGGCAACAGCTTTCTCGAGATTCTGATTGGTTGCGGCGATGATGCGAACATCAGCATGTATGGTTTTTACACCACCGATGCGTTCAAACTGCTTCTCCTGAATAACGCGCAGAACTTTAACCTGGAGGGCCGGACTCATATCACCGATTTCATCCAGAAAAATGGTGCCACCCTGTGCCAGTTCAAATCTCCCCATCCGATTGCGAATGGCGCCGGTAAAAGCACCTTTTTCATGGCCGAAGAGTTCGCTTTCCAGCAATTCCTCAGGAATGGCTCCGCAGTTCACCGGAATCATCGGCTGGCTTCTGCGGTCGCTCTTGAAATGAATCGCCCGGGCGACAAGTTCCTTGCCGGTTCCGCTCCCGCCTGTAATCAGGACCGTGCTGTCGGAATTTGACACTTTGTCAATTTTTTCAAATACTTTTTTCATGCAATCGCTGTAGCCGATAATTTTGTCAAAATCCTGTCTTTCTTTAATGTGTTCCTTTAGGGATACATTCTCATCACGTAGATTTACAAAATTTATCGCACGGCTCACGGATAATTTAACCAGGTCATCTTTAATGGGCTTGGTTATAAAATCAAAGGCGCCCATTTTCATTGCGGAAACGGCCGCGTTGACGGTACCGTGTCCGGTTATCATAATGACAATATTATCGCGGTTGGCGTCTTTAATATATTTAAGAAATTCAAGACCATCCACGTTTGGCATGCGCAGATCCGTTATGACCAGATCGTATTTATCTTCAAGAAATGATTCAATACCCTCCCGGCCGTCGCTGACTGTTTTGATATCGTAACCTTCTTCAAGCAGTATTTCTTTGAGAGTTTCTCTGTTAAGTTCGTTGTCGTCAGCAATCAGAATTTTTCCATTTTTCATATAAATTCCTATTGATAGATCAATAAGTAATTTTGTTGACTGTGTCATAAAT
>CAZDYR010000654.1:0-1648 GCA_964509625.1 uncultured Smithella sp.
CTCGTTTTGCAGGATTTCCGGCATGCGATCAAGAAAACCGCCTTTTTGCGCCTGCTCGAAGCTGGAACCGGTCGCGCCGCCCGGCAGCTTGTGGGTTTGAACGGTCGGATCAAATCCGAAAAACTGCGATTCAAAATCGCGGTAATAAGGACGTTCCCGCCGCAGGATGTTGGAGGTGTCGATGACGGCCTGCTTATCCAGGCCGATGGCTTCAAAGCCATAATCCTCAAGCGTGTTGACGGCCGTCAATAAAGGCGGCGGTCCGTAAAAGCCGGTTAGGGCGTGATCGCTGGCATCAACGATTTTCGCGCCGTTTTGCACGGCGGCGACAATACGGCCGATTTCATTGCCGTCGGTGTTGTGTCCGTGGTAATGAATGAGCAGATCGGGAAATTTACGATGAATCGCGCGCGTCAGATCACCGATGCGTTTGGGCGAGCCCAGGCCGCCGTGATTTTTAATCGCCAGAATGATATCAGATCCCGCGACGTCCAGAATTTCAGCAACCTTCTTTAAATAAAATTTATCGGTATGTTCCGGTCCAGTCGAGAAGCACACGGCCGCTTCGAGAATCCGTCCCGCTTTTTTGACTTCTTCATAAACAGGGATCATGTTGGGAATGTAGTTTAAAAAATCAAAGACACGCCAGACGTGAACATAGCGGGCAAACGTCTCGACGGTCAGGCGGATGACATTTTCCGGATAGGGGCGGTAACCGAAAAGATTGATGCCGCGGCACAATGTCTGAAAAAGCGTATCCGGCATGTAACCGGCCAGTACCTCCAGTTTTTCCAGAGGGTTCATCTGTTTGCGCAGCAAATCGACATGCACGGACGCGCCGCCGGTAATCTCCAAAGAAAAGTAACCGGCCGCGTTTCGCTGGGGCGCCACCAGAATCTGCGTGTGCGGCATGATCCGGTTTTTGAAATCGGACTGTGAAAGGTCCCTTTCCGTGTTGGTGAGATAATAACCTTTCTGCCTGCGCATTTTATCCAGAATATTTTTAACCCCGGCGGTTTTAAGCTCCTGAGGGGTGATTCTTCCTTCCGGCCAACTCTTCATAACAGCTGTTCTCCTTGATGCTTCCCGCCCGTCCTGCTAAAAGGCGTAGGGGTTTATCTTTTTGGAATGAATTTCAGCGATCAATCTGGAAAGCTTGGCGATTTCCCGCTCCGCGTCGGGGTAATCGAATATTTCAGGATGCAGATCGAGATAACTGGTTGTAAATTGACCCCTGCGGAAATCCTTTTCATTGCAAATGGACAAATAAAACGGGATCGTTGTTTTCGGGCCGACGATTAAAAAGTCGTTTAAGGCGCGTTTGAGGCGCTGAATGGTCTGCTCCCAGGAATAACCCCGCACCGTCAGCTTGACGAGCAGGGAGTCGTAGTCCGTCGGTATTTTATAACCCTGATAGACAATGCCGTCGAGCCGGATTTCCGGTCCGCCGGGAGACTGGTAGACTTCCACGCGTTTACCGCCTTCCGGCATGAAGTTGTTTTTGGGGTCCTCCGCGTTGACGCGCACCTGAATGGCCTTGCCGACCAGATGGATGCGCTCTTCGGGTATGTCCAGCCGGCCGCCTTCAGCCAGTAGAATCTGCTGACGAATAATGTCGATGCCCGTGAGGATTTCGGTGACCGTGTGT
>CAZDYR010000655.1:0-1645 GCA_964509625.1 uncultured Smithella sp.
CCACGATCATTTTGGGTTTGCTCTCCCTGGCAATTTGGGCCAACTCATCATAATCAATCGTTTCCGTGTCCCGGTTTACACCATAGGGAACGATTTTGTAAAATTTCCCGGAGAAGTTTGCCGGGCTGCCGTGCGAGAGATGGCCGCCGTGCGAGAGGTTCATGCCCAGGATCGTATCGCCCGGAGAGCAAGCCGCGAAATAAACCGCCATGTTGGCCTGCGTACCCGAATGGGGCTGAACGTTGACGGCTTCCGCACCGAAGAGCTTCTTGCAGCGTTCGATCGCCAGACTTTCCGCGATATCCACATATTCACAGCCGCCGTAATAACGTTTGCCGGGATAGCCCTCGGCGTATTTGTTGGTCATTACCGAGCCCTGGGCTTCCAGGACGGCTTCGCTGACAAAATTTTCCGAAGCGATGAGTTCGAGTTTTCCCGCCTGGCGTTTTGTTTCCAGTTGGATGGCATCTGCGACTTCCGGATCAACTTTTTCTAAAACAGACATTCTTAAAACAAATCCTCCCCAAGGGTTAAGCTGAATACTTTTTCAATACAATAACGGCGTTGACGCCACCGAATCCGAAGCTGTTGGACATGGCCGTAGAAATCTCCCGACGCCTGGCGACGTTCGGCACGAAATCCAGATCACATTCGTCGTCCGGATCTTCCAGATTGACGGTGGGCGGAATGATGCCCTCCTGAAGGGCCTTAATGGAAAAAATGGCTTCGACCGCACCCGTTCCACCCAGCATGTGGCCGGTCATCGATTTGGTCGAACTGATCAGCAGTTTCCGCGCGTGATCGCCGAAAAGATTCTTGATCGCCTGCGCTTCGTAAAGATCGTTGAGCGGCGTGGATGTACCGTGGGCGTTGATGTAATCGATATCCGTCGTCTTCAGACCGGCATCCCGGATCGCCGCCTGCATGCTGCGTCCGGCGCCTTCATGTCCAGGCGGAGGTGCGGCCAGGTGATAGGCGTCGGATGTACATCCGTAGCCGACAATCTCCGCGTAAATTTTCGCCCCGCGCTTTAAGGCAAAGGACAATTCTTCCAGAACCAAAACGCCGCAGCCCTCGGCGATGACAAATCCGTTGCGCCCCTTGTCAAAGGGCCGGCTCGCCTTCTGAGGATCGTCATTGCGGGTTGAAAGCGCCCGCATCGCGCAGAACCCGCCGACGGCCAGCGGGGTTACCGCCGCCTCAACGCCTCCGGCAATCATGGCGTCCGCGTCGCCGTAAGCAATAATTTTGTAAGCATCACCGATAGCCGTGGTCCCCGATGCACAGGCGGTCACGGAACAATTGATGGGGCCTTTGGCACCCGATCGAATGGATACATGGCCCGAACCCAGATTGGCTAAAATGCCGGGAACGGCAAAAGGCGACAACTTGCGGGGCCCGGACGAAAGCAGGACCTGGATTTCCTCCTCCAGGGTGCGAATGCCGCCGATGGCGGACCCGATGATAACCCCGACTCTCTCGGCAATATCCGGTGTAATGGTCAGCACCGCATCCTTAAGCGCCATTTGGGACGCCGCAATAACGTAAATGGCAAAGTCGTCTAGGCGTCGGGCTTCTTTTTTATCAATATACTGTGTTGGATCAAAATTCCTGATTTCGCCGGCAATCTTTGACGCAAACGCGG
>CAZDYR010000656.1:0-1641 GCA_964509625.1 uncultured Smithella sp.
CTTTTGATCCGAACACACCGGCCGACCCGGCGGATTTCTATTCCACACTGGGCATTGGCGCCGCTGACCCCGAAGGCAGCGATGTTTTTATGATGAAAAAAGGCGATGAATTGCTTTTGAAAGCCATCACGCCCAAAGGAGAAAAACTTCTGGCCGGTATCAGCAACCTCGCGGACGCGACGGCGGATGATCAAAAATATTTCGACGACACTGTTGCCGCGGGCCGATCGTTCAAGACGCGTTTTACCTGCGTGGAACCCAAATCCATCGCCAAAAAGTTTGAGGATCTTTTCGGGAAAACGGAGTTCTGGGAGAAGATTTCCAACGCCTGTCTGAGCTGCGGCGCCTGTACGTTTGTCTGCCCCACCTGTTATTGCTTTGATATCTGCGACGAGACGCTCTTCGGCCAGGGCACGCGCCGCCGCGTCTGGGACGCCTGCATGTTCACGGACTTCACGCTGGAGGCCAGCGGCCACAATCCGCGCACCAAGGTCTATCAGCGCCTGCGCCAGAAGGTTTGCCACAAGTATTCATACCACGTCCGGAAATACGGCCCGATTTCCTGCGTCGGCTGCGGCCGCTGCACGCGCGCCTGTCCGGTGAATATCGATATTTTCTCAATTGTGGATCAGGCGTTGAAGGAATAGTCCGCTATTCATATTTTATCCCCCTTAAGAGGGGGTGTCGCTAAGCGACGGGGGAGGATTGAAGAAACAAAAAGCATCCACTCCCTGACCCCGCCACGCAAGCCCTTTAGGGTAGCGGAGGACATCAATCCCGCTGAAGCGCGACGAGTGTTGATTCTCCGCAGCTTGCTGCGAGGTGGTTGATTAGAATAATATTTTAAGGAAGGAATATGTCCGACAATAATCCCTACATTCCCATGCCGGTTGAGATCGTTAAAATCATCGATGAAGTGGATACCCATGACATCAAATCGTTTCGTTTGAAATTTCTCAATCCGGAAGACGAAGCAAAATTCAAATATCTGCCGGGCCAGTTTGCCGAACTGTCGATTTACGGCAAGGGTGAATCCCCCATCGGGATCGCGTCGTCGCCCACGCAACCCGGATATGTCGAGTTTACGGTTCAGCGCGCGGGCGCCATCGTGCCGGGGCTGGTGACGGCCTCTTTGCATGATATGGACGAAGGAGCGAAAATCGGTCTGCGCGGGCCTCTGGGCAATCCCTGGCCGATTGAATTTCTGGAGAAAAAGAATATCGTTGTTGTGGGCGGCGGTTTTGCCTTTACCACGCTGCGCTCGCTGATCAATTACATGCTGCACAAGGACAACCGTTCACGCTTTGGCGACATCACCGTGATTTACGGCGCCAGAACGCCCGGCCTGCTGTGTTATAAAGATGAGCTGGCGGCCTGGGAAAAAAGAGACGACATTAAAACCATTATTACCGTGGATAAAGGAAACGAAACGTGGAAGGGCAGGGAAGGATTTGTTCCCGCCGTCTGCAAGGACGTCGCCCCGTCTCCTAAAAACGCCGTAACCGTCATTTGCGGTCCCCCGGTTATGATCAAATTTACACTCCCGGTATTTTTCGAGCTGGGATTCTCGAAGGAAAACATTCTCACGTCGCTGGAGATGCGCATGAAATGCGGCATCGGCAAATGCGGAAGGTGCAATGT
>CAZDYR010000657.1:0-930 GCA_964509625.1 uncultured Smithella sp.
CTGGGTGCATCATCTGGCTTTTGTCGAAACATCTCCGCTTTACCGCGTTCTTCAATCTTTATATCAAAAGATTGACGGCAAAAAATCCTGGGAGCGGTTCTTTCATTTCTTCGAACATGCCGGAAAAATTGGCCTCTACGGATGTCATGACTGCGGCGACTGTTCGCTTCTGGAAATCGCTTACCTTTGTCCCGAGGACAAATGCAGCAAGAATCAGCGCAACGGTCCCTGCGGCGGGTCCCATCAGGGGATCTGCGAAGTCGGCGACAAGATGTGCATTTGGCACAGAGCCTACAGCCGGCTCAAGATGCAGGATCGGGAAAAGGAACCGTTTGAGGGCGGTATCACGATAACGGATGCCAGACTTTTGAACACATCCGCCTGGCAGAACTATTTTTTAAAACGGGATCACACGGGCAAAAAGGAGTAATTCATGGCTGCAAAGATCATCAGCGGAACTGAAATCGCCGCTCAAATCCGCGAGGAATTAAAAAACGAGGTTGCCGGCCTCAAAACAAGGCATAACATTCAACCCGGCCTGGTCACCATTTTAGTCGGCAAGAATCCGGCGTCGGTCAGTTACGTGACCGCCAAAGGCAAGACCGCCCACGAACTGGGTTTTTATTCCATACAGGACGATCAGCCGGAGTCGATTTCAGAGGAGGATCTGCTGAAGCGGATCCGAACATACAATGAAGATCCCAGGATTCACGGCATTTTGGTGCAGCTGCCCCTGCCCAAGCATATCAACGAAAACAAAATCCTCTATGCCATTGATCCGGATAAGGATGTGGACGGATTTCACCCGGTCAACGTCGGGAAACTGATGATCGGCGAGGGGCGCTTTTATCCCTGCACGCCATACGGGATTCAGCAGATGCTGATTCGTTCGGGCGTCGCCACCGACGGCGCAGAGGTTGTCGTGGTCGG
>CAZDYR010000657.1:940-1630 GCA_964509625.1 uncultured Smithella sp.
CGCAGCAATATTGTCGGCAAACCCATCGGGATGATGCTTGTTCAGAAAGCCAAAGGCGCAAACGCCACCGTCACGTTCTGCCACACGCGCACCAGAGACATGAAGACCCACACGTTAAGGGCGGATATTTTGATAGTTGCCGCGGGGAAGCCCAAGGCCATCACGGCCGACATGGTCAAAGAGGGCGCGGTCGTCATTGATGTCGGTGTCAACCGGATCGGGGTCACGCCGGAAGGCAAGGCCAGACTGGCCGGCGACGTTGATTTTGCGTCCGTGAAGGAAAAAGCGGGCATGATTACGCCGGTTCCCGGAGGTGTGGGACCCATGACCATCACCATGCTGATGCTCAACACCGTGCGGGCGGCAAAAATGTCGGCATCTTTGCCGGTCGACTAAACGGATCCGCTATTTACGCGTCTGTCGGGCAGCAAAAACGACTTTATTTAGAATTTGTAGATGAGATTGACTCCGCCGTAAATGACGGAAAAATCTTTTTCGGGGGAGGTGGCCAGACTCCTCGTTTTCGGATCGTTTTTTTCAAATCCATTCATCGGGAAAATATAAGAAATAATCGGGGCGACGGTTAAACGGTCCGTCGCCGTAATCGGCCATACAATCGAGAACATATTGTCCTTGTTTGTTTGATATTTGTAGGGGGCAAGAATCGGGCTTCTTAAGTTATCGTACATG
>CAZDYR010000658.1:0-1626 GCA_964509625.1 uncultured Smithella sp.
CGGTATTTCCGCCGGGAGCGTTGACAAACTTTCCTTTCTAAAGATATTTGTTTAACGTAATTCGCAAGTGAAAAAATTGCTGAACTCTGTTTTGGCTTGTGGTAAAAGTACTGCAGGCAAGTCATTTACATGATCCACTTTGAATGATTAATCAAGGAGGTGAATATTTATGAATGTCTTTCGTGCAAAAAAGTGGTCCCCTTATGCCGCCGGCGCGCTGGCGGGTCTTTTGCTCATCCTGTCCGTTGTCATCACGGGAAAGTATTTCGGTGCCTCAACAACTTTTGTTCGCGCGGCGGGCTTTGTCGAGCAGGCTGTTGCGCCGGATAAAGTTGCCGGCATGGATTACTTCATTAAGGAGAAAGTGAAAGTCGATTGGCAATTTCTGTTTGTGATCGGCGTTCTTTTCGGTTCCCTGGCATCCGCCTGGATTTCCGGGGAAAAGAAGGCTGTGGCGGTGCCGCCGATGTGGGAGGGCCGGTTCGGTTCGTCACGGACTAAGCGGTGGGTTGCGGCTTTTCTGGGAGGCATCATCTTGATGTTCGGAGCGCGTCTTGCCGATGGGTGACCGAGCGGACATGGGCTGAGCGGTCTTGCTCAGGTTGCTGTCAGCGGTTACGTTTCACTGATTTGTTTTTTCCTGGCCGGCATCGTCATGGCCAGAATTCTGTATGGAGGGAATAGTCATGAATGAGCTGTTCATTGGCGCCGTCACGGGAATTCTCTTCGGATTTTTTATGCAGAAAGCCCAGGTTATCCGGTACGACCGGCAACTGGGCGCTCTGCGCTTAATGGATATGACCATCGTTAAATTCATGTTGACAACCATTCTGGTTGCCATGGTGGGTATCTATCTTCTGCTGGATCTGGGGATTGTGAAACTTTCCGTAAAACCGTTGATTCTGGGTGGAAACGTTCTGGGCGGCCTGATCTTCGGAATCGGATGGGGTATTGTGGGATACTGCCCCGCGACCGCGATGGGGGCTCTTGGCGAAGGTCGCTATGACGCGGCCTTCGGTCTGCTGGGCATGATTCTGGGAGCCGGAATTTTTGCAGAAGCTTATCCTTTTTTAAAGAAAACGGTTCTGACCTGCGGCGATTTCGGCAAGATAACTTTGCCTGGTGTCCTGGGAATCAATCACTGGATCGTTATTGTTGTTCTGGGCGCGGCTTTTATCGGCCTTTTCGCATGGTTCGAGAAAAAGGGACTTTGAAATAAAGATTGAGAAACGTTAAGGGATTAATCCGTTTGACGGTGTGATTCTTATTTGTTAATATTTGCGCATCTGATAACTTTGCGAGGTTTTATGAAAAACCAACGAAAGTTCCTTTTTGTCTTATTGATGGCGCTCGTGACAGTGCTTTACGGATCCATAATCTTTGCGGCCGCTCCCAACACCTGCGTGACATGCCATGCCAATGAAGCACTGATGAAGTCAATGTACAAGCCGCCTGTTTTGCCTGCCACCCAGGGCGAAGGGTGAGCGGGGGCGCCTCCGGCAGTTCGGCCGGAAGAGATGTACAAAGGGTTTGTTGTCGATAAGGAGCTTCTGGGGAAGGACCCTCATTTTAAAGAGGGTCCTTCCCCAGAAGCTCCTTATCGACAACAAACCCTTTGTACATCTC
>CAZDYR010000659.1:0-1624 GCA_964509625.1 uncultured Smithella sp.
GGGAGGAGCGCGAACCGCTCTTTTTAACTGGCTTTTTTCCCGCCATAACGGCGGCGAGTTTGTTTTGAGAATTGAAGACACCGATCAGCAGCGCTCCACCGACGAATCCACCAAAGCGATTCTGGACGCCATGACCTGGATGGGTCTTAACTGGGATGAAGGACCGTACTTTCAGGCCCAGCGCGTGGATATCCACCGCGAAATGGTGCAGAAACTGATCAGCGAGGGTAAAGCCTACTATTGCACGTGCACACCCGAAGAGCTTGAAAATAAAAGAAAAGCGGCGCTCGCCACCGGGAAAAAACCCAAATATGACGGCACCTGCCGCGATAAGGGCTTAAAGAAAACGCCCGGCAGCGTTGTACGCTTCCGGGGCATTGAAACCGGCGTCACCATCGTGGAAGACCTGATTAAAGGTAATATCAATTTTAATAACGAAGAGTTGGACGATCTGATCATCGAGCGGGGCGACGGCTACCCCACTTATAATTTTGCCGTTGTCATCGACGACGCCATGATGAACATTACGCATGTCATCCGCGGCGACGACCATGTCAACAACACCCCCCGGCAGATTTTAATGTACCAGGCGCTGGGTTTTGACGTGCCCAAGTTCGCCCACGTCCCGATGATTCTGGGGTCGGACAAGGCGCGCCTGAGCAAACGGCACGGGGCAACGTCCGTGATGGCCTACAAGGAAATGGGTTATCTGCCGGAGGCCCTCGTCAATTATCTCGTCCGTTTGAGCTGGTCGCACGGCGACCAGGAAATTTTTACGATCAAAGAACTGATTGATCTTTTCGATTTTTCGGCTGTCGGTAAATCACCTGCCGTGTTCAATCCCGAAAAACTGCTCTGGCTGAACGCGCATTATATAAAGGAAGCAACCCCGGCGCGGTTAATGGAAGAAATGAAGACATTGTGGCCCGCGGGAATCGACACGAGCGACGCCGTTTTCACGCAAAAAGTCATTGCCGACCTTCAGCCGCGCGTCAAAACCCTTCTGGAACTTGCCGACGCGGCGAATTTCTATTTCACCGACACGCTTCAATATGATGAGGAGGCCGCGAAAAAATTCCTGGTGCCTGAAGTCGTTGCCCATTTAAAGGCGATGGCCGCCGGAATTCCGGCCGTAAGCAACTACAGCAAGGAAGGACTGGAAGAATTTCTGAAGGCGTTCATCGAAAAGCAGGGTATCAAGTTCAAGGCCATCGCCCAGCCGCTACGCGTCGCGCTGACCGGGAAAACCGTCAGCCCCGGCATAGATGAAGTCATGGTCACCCTGGGCAAGGACCGGGTGGCGCAAAGAATCGACGCCGCGGTAAAGTATATCGAAAAACGTTCATAGCCTGCAAGCCCTTGAACCGCATGGCGGTAGTTTTGGCTTGACAATTTCTCCCGCATTGACTAGGTATTGCGCTCGACTTTCCGCAGTTGATGCGGGACAGTCCGGCGGCAGTCAACAGATTTCCAGGCCCTGCCGCGCAGATTCAAAATCACCATCACGGTCCCATCGTCTAGTGGTTAGGACGCTGGCCTCTCACGCCGGAAACCAGGGTTCAACTCCCTGTGGGACTACCAATAAATACAAGGGCTTATAAATAATAACCCTCACCTTTTTCAG
>CAZDYR010000660.1:0-1624 GCA_964509625.1 uncultured Smithella sp.
ATCATTATCCGTCACCTGGTTTTGCCCGGACGGCTGGAAAATTCCAAAGAAGCGCTGAGACGTGTAAAAAAAGAAATATCCACAAATGTCCCGATCAGCCTCATGTCACAATATACACCAACCAACCGGGTAAAATCCCACCCGCAACTGGGGCGCCGCATCACGAACACGGAATATGCTCAGGTCGTCGATTATGCCCTTGATCTGGGTTTTCAAAACCTATTCGTTCAGGAGGTGAACGACAACGCCCTGACGCCGGATTTTAATCGTGACAATCCCTTTGGTTCATAAAGGAGATATGATGCAAAATGATTTGCAGAAAATTTACGACCGGTTTGCCGATACCTATGACAAGAATCGCGGTGTATTTGATATGTCGGACGTTATCGCCGATTTCCATAGAAGATTGCCCGGCTTGTCAGGCCGTCTGCTCGACCTGGGTTGCGGTGCGGGAGAACCCTTTCCCGCTTACTTTATTGGACAAGGCTGGCAGGTCACGGGCGTCGATTTTTCGTCCAGGATGCTGGAGCTGGCCCATCGTTATCAACCGGACATGAAAACAATATTTGCCGATATTACCGACGTGGAATTTCCTGACGAACAGTTTGATGCCATTACTGCAATTTATTGCCTCTTTCATATTGAATACCAAAAGCATGAAGAAATTTTTCAAAAGATCTATCGCTGGCTGAAGCCCGGCGGTAAGTTACTCTTTACTTATGCCACAAAGGAATACACGGGTGCTGAAACTTTTAACGGCTATATGGAATTTATGGGGGAACAGTTATTTTATAGTCATACAACGCCCGACAACCTGTTGGCCATTTTAAGGTCCACCGGTTTTACGATAGAGTCCGACCAATACCGCAAGATCGGCGGCGAAACTTTTCTTTGGGTGACCATCACCAAACCATCATAATACCAAGTTGCATTCAAAGGATCAGCTTCGGCAAAGAGGAGCAACGAGGCGTATTGACGCGTGACCTCGCGCCACCTTTCAGGTGGTTAGGTTATACATCGAGGAAGCCGACAATGCAGCCAACAGAGTTAGCCAGAGAATGCGGCTTGGGATCAGGGCATTTTAAAGATACTGACACCTTGCGGCGGCTGGAATTGAAATAATTTCGATGAAAGTCCGCTGTTCATTTTGATAACGGGAAATTTCAGGACAGTGGAATTGCCCATCACATCATCAAAACTGACCTGAAGAATATGAAAATCATTTTTCTCAATTATCATTTGCAGATATTGATAAGATGCACCTTTTTCACGCGGATACAATTGCAGGAGATAGTTACCGTCACTGTCCACTGAGCTGGGAGTGGCGTATTTAATCGTAAAGTCATCTCTCAGCTTTCCCAAACCGGACAAAAATTTTATTAAGGCCTCGGATTTAAATATCTTATCGGATTCCTGAATATAAACGGCTTTATCCTGCGGCAGATAAAGCCAGGATTTTTGTGCATTGATAATGAGTTTTTTCGTCTTCGGCTTTTTATAATCCCAGAGCATCTGCTTAGGATTTTTAAAATAGACAATCCCCTCTTCCACATCCGTTTTCCGGATTGATTTTACCGTGGTTTCCTGAATAAAAGTCGCCTGAAAATCCTGGGTTCGCTCATAC
>CAZDYR010000661.1:0-1618 GCA_964509625.1 uncultured Smithella sp.
CTCTTGCATGATCATTTCTGCGTCCTTCAGGAAAAGACTGAAATACTATGATCTGGATATTTCTTTTGCCTGTGCCCGGCAGAAGATGATGGTGATGATCGGTCCGTCCGGCGGCGGCAAAACCACCATTATCCGCATGCTGGCGGGGCTCGAAACACCGGATGAAGGGCGGGTGGTTTTCGGAGAAGAAGTCTGGTTCGATTCGAAAAAGCACATCCACATGAAGCCGCAGAAGCGCCGCCTTGGATATGTTTTTCAGGATTACAGCCTTTTCCCACATCTCAATCTGTATGATAACGCGGCCTTTGCCGCTGTGGATCACAAAGAAGTTGACGAGCTCTTTGACCTTTTCAAAATCGGTCATCTGCGCAAACGAAAGCCGCACATGGTTTCCGGCGGCGAGCGGCAGCGCTGCGCGATCTGCCAGGCGCTGGCCCGGCATCCCCGGCTGCTTCTTCTTGACGAGCCGTTTTCCGCGCTTGATGTGGTCACGCGCCGCGGGCTGCGGGAAGAACTTAAAAACCTGAAAGACAGGTTGTCCTGTCCGATCATCTATGTAACGCATGACATTAATGAAGCCCTTTTCCTGGCGGATGAAATTCTGCCGGTGGTTGAAGGGAAAATTGACCGGGACTGGATGCAGCGCACCATTGCACGCGAACCCGGAGAAGGAACCCCGACCAAAGGGGCGCGGGAACCGCGCCTGGCGTTAGTCTATTGAGGAGTGATAAATATTTATGAACATCTGTACCTATTCTTACGAAGAGTACCTGCACCTGGTCAAATCTTTTCACGGAAATCTTGCGCCGGGACTGATCATCGGCGGCTTTATGGTTGATCTGGCCATGAAGCATTTGCCCGAGGGGGAGTTTTTCGACGCCGTTTGCGAAACGCCGGTCTGTTTACCGGACGCCGTGCAGATTTTGACGCCCTGCACGATGGGGAACGGCTGGCTGAGTGTCGTTCCGTTTGGAAAATTTGCCGTGACGCTTTATGAAAAGTACAGCGGCACAGGGGTGAGGGTTTATTTTGACATGGAGAAACTGAATAATTGGCCGGAAATCCGCGACTGGTATCTCAAAAAAAAGAAAAAGAGCGAACAGGATCCTGATATGCTGCTGGCACAAATCAAAGAAGCGGGGCATGGTTTGCTCGGCATCCAGTATGTGCAGGTCGAACCTGAGAAAGTCCGCAGAAAGAAAATGGGGCCGGTGGATGTTTGCCCGGTTTGCCATGAGGCCTACCCGACGCGAGACGGAGATAAATGCCGGAGCTGCCAGGGTGACACACCCTATACAAATGTGGTTGCCGCCGGCCCTCAGAAATAAAAAAGATCATGTTCAAAGCGGGAACCATATTAAATGGCCTTTATGAAAGGCTTATGCCGGCAGCGAAAGACCGGCAGATTGTCGATTTGCGAATTGGTCTGAGTTATGTGGCGGTGAAACTCGATCATGGCACGGCGGGCCTGGCTGCGGTGCTTCCGGATGCGACGCCCGGAGGCTGCACCGTTTTAAAGGAAGCGGGAACCTTTTCGGGATCCTGTGCGGCGGACATCCTGAAAAGTCTCGTTGACGGCGGAAGCGCCTTGCATCGCGCCATTGGTCTGGCCACGGCC
>CAZDYR010000662.1:0-1615 GCA_964509625.1 uncultured Smithella sp.
CTTCTGTTTTGGATGATGATCTTTCCGGTTGGCTTACCTTCCTTTGAAATCCGCCGGACGTCTTTCCAGAAACGACATCATGGCTTCTTTTAAATCCTCGGACATCAGAAGGGTTGCATTTTTCTGGATGGCGAGCGCCATCCCTTCATAGACGTTCACATAGCGGCTGAAATTGAGAACTTCCTTGCTGTATTTGATTCCAAGCGGCGCATTGGATGCAATCTGGACCGCCAGTTTTTGGGCGGCATTCATCAGGCCCGCCTGATCGGCATAGACATGATTGATCAGGCCCATCTTTTCCACGTCGCGCGCAGTGTAATTGGCCGCGGTATAGGCCATTTCGCGGGCGAAGCCCTGGCCGACGATCATTGGCAGGCGCTGGAGCACACCCATATCCGCCACGAGGCCGATCGCCGCTTCTTTAAGACAGAAGATGGCGTCTTCGGTGCACAGCCGGATATCGCAGGCGGAGATCATATCGAGACCGCCGCCGATGCATTTGCCGTGAACCGCGGCGATCACGGGTTTGGGGCACTCCTCGATAAAGTTGCAGCAGTCAAACAGGGACTGGGAATTACGGATCATGTCCAGAACGCCCTTGACCGTCCCGGTTGCTCCGCCGGCAACTTCCTTCAGATCCAGTCCGGCGCAGAAAATGCGCGCTTTGCTGCAAAAAATAACGACGCGCACATCGTCATTGGCGGCAAGCTCCCGAAAAACCGCCGCGATTTCCGCTGCAAACGAAAGACTGAGAGCATTCAGCGCGTCCACCCGGGCCATGGCGACCGTTGCCACGTAGTTTTCAATTTTCAGATCAATGTATTTGTATGCCATATATTTCCTCCTTCAGGGCATGAGTTTCAAATTGCGAGGGCTACAATATGCAAAATAATCCGCTTTGTCCAACGCTTTACGGATGTCTTTTCAGGTAGCGCTCCAAGCGGTCCAGACCTTCTTTTATGTTTTCCAGAGAGGTTGCGTAGGAGAAGCGCAAAAAACCTTCTCCAGCACTGCCGAAATCAATGCCGGGTGTGACGCCAACTTTGGCTTCTTCCGTGATTGTGAAGGCTTCCTGATACGAATTGGAAAAGAATTTGCGTCCATCGGCGAAAACGTAAAAGGCGCCGGTCGGTTCAACATGAATGACAAATCCCATATCCCGCAGGCGATTTAACATGTATTTGCGCCGTTCATCGTAGATGCTCACCATTTTAGCGACATCATCCTGAGCTTTGGTCAGCGCGGCAATGCCCGCCCACTGAATGAAGCCGTTGGCCGAAATCATGAAATTCTGATGGATGCGCTGCATCACGGCGCTGAATTCTTTTGGAAAAATCAGATATCCAAGGCGCCAGCCGGTCATGGCGTACAGTTTTGAAAAACCGTTGATAACAAACGCTTTGTCGGTGAATTCCAGAATAGAGTGCGCCCGATCTTTGTAAACCAGCCCATGGTAGATTTCATCGGAGATGATGTATGGACCGTCAAAGCGGGCAATGTCCCGCAACTGCTCCCGGGTCATCACAATCCCGGTGGGATTGCAGGGGGAATTGATCAGAATGGCTTTGGTCCGGTGCGATAACTCTTTGGCGATATCCTTGTGGCGGTATTGAAA
>CAZDYR010000663.1:0-1615 GCA_964509625.1 uncultured Smithella sp.
TAAGTGAAGATACTGCTCAAAAGCGGGGAAAGCGCGGGTATAGCCGGCCATGAAATCGTCGATTGATTGCATCCCTTGTTTTGTGCGTCAGGCCGCGGACGCCGTCCGAATGAGCACGTCCTCGGATGAAGAACGCAAACGCCTGATGCGCGCGGTCCTGGAATGGATGGGCGATATCGATCTGGATTCGTCGCCGCCTGCGGCTGCCCAGATGATTCACCGCCGCCTTCGCGGCCTTTTGCTTACGGACGATCCTTACCGGGAAACCAAAGACCGGCAAAATGATCTTGCGGCCCAGCTGATGCCGTCCATTCGGCGGCGGATTTCCGAATCATTTGATCCGCTGACTATGGCGGTGCGTTATGCCATCACCGGCAACATCATCGACCTGGGCGCAAAAAACGGCATTGGATTCGGCGATATTTACTCGGTGCTGCAAAGTGCGCCCATCCAGCCCATTTTCGGCGACATGCCGGCATTCAAAAAAGCCGTGGCAGAGGCGCAAAACATTCTTTATCTTGCCGACAACGCCGGAGAAATATTTTTCGATCGTCTGCTCATCGAACATTTGACGGGTGCTCGTGTCACGCTGGCCATACGCGGCATGCCGGTGATTAACGATGCGACACGAGAAGACGCGCTCGCGGCGGGCCTTGATGAAATTGTGGAAATCATCGACAATGGTTCCGACGCGCCGGGAACTATTTTGGAGGATTGCAGTCCGGAATTTCAGCGCTGTTTCAAAGCAGCCGATCTGATCATCGCCAAAGGACAGGGCAATTTTGAGAGCTTAAGGGATGTGTCCGGCAATATCTTTTTCCTGTTTTTGACCAAGTGCCCGATTATCAGCGCCCGTTCCGGCTACGACATGGGAACTTATGTGGCGGAGAATCGGTTCGGGCGCAGGGACATCCCCACGGAAAGAGGTCTTCAATGAAAGCACCATTGATTGCAACCGAGCTTCGAATGCACGCCCCCTTTACGGCTTTCGGAACCGTGACGGGCATTGTCATTATGGCCGCTTTTATTCAATTTCGAATTCCACGGGAAATTTCGTCCACGCTGTTCTGGACGATGCATCCGCTGCACGTGCTGGCAAGCGCCCTGGTGACCACCGCGATGTACCGGCTGCATGCCGGCAGAGGCGTTTGGCAAACGGTTCTTGTTGGATACTTTGGATCTGTCGGCATTGCCACGTTAAGCGATTCACTTATTCCCTTTGCCGGAGAATGGATGCTTGACCTGCCCCATCGCGGCATTCATCTGGGCTTTATTGAAAAATGGTGGCTGGTCAATCCGCTGGCTGGGGCCGGCATTGCGCTGGGCTATGTCATATCCCATACCAAAATTCCACACGCGGGGCATGTGCTGCTCAGCACCTGGGCATCGCTGTTTCACATTCTGATGGCGTTGGGAACTTCGCTTGATGTCGTTACCACCATATTGATTGCGGTCTTTCTGTTTTTAGCGGTCTGGGTTCCCTGCTGTACCAGTGACATTGTTTTTCCTTTATTGTGGATTAAAAATGAAAACGGCAACGGCGAACGCCCGATTTCCGCAACCGATGGAGGTATGACATGAGAATCGCCATCGCTTCCGGCAAAGGCGGAACCGG
>CAZDYR010000664.1:0-1609 GCA_964509625.1 uncultured Smithella sp.
TGATAATAGTTATGGCATTCCGGATGTAGGAGTTGCCTCCTTGGATTGTTGAGAATATAAAAAGTTTTTCCGGAACTTTAACCCTCAACAAAGAAAGGAGGCAATATGAACTTCTACAACCGGCAGCATCAGTATTACTGTGGCATCGACCTGCATGCCAGAAAAATGTACGTCTGTATTTTGGATCAAAAAGGAAAAACGATGGTTCATCAAAATATCAACACGGAACCGGAAGCGTTTCTCCAAATCATCTCTCCGTACGTGGAGGACATCGTCGTTGGTGTTGAATGCGTGTTCTGCTGGTACTGGGTTTCGGATTTGTGTGCCAAGCACAAGATTCCTTTTACCCTCGGACACGCATTATATATGAAAGCCATCCACGGCGGCAAGACGAAAAATGATAAAATCGACTCTTACAAAATTGCTTTATTGCTTAAAGGCGGTAACTTTCCCACCGCCTATCCCTATCCGGCCGAGTGGCGGGCCACGAGGGATCTGTTAAGGCGGAGAATGTATCTCATGCGCAGGTGCGGTGAACTGGTTGCCCATATCCAGAATACCAAGACACAGTACAACATGCCGGGATTTACCAAAAGGCTGGCTCGTAAATACAATCATGACGGCGTGGCGGAAAAGTTTGAGAATCCGGAAGTCCGCAAAAGCGTCGAGGTGGATCTGGCCGCCATCGCCTCTCTCAATCAGATCCTCAATCAATTGGAGTGGCATATTGAAAAAACAGCCGAACAGCATGACTATCACACGCTGTATCTGCTCCGGTCCATGCCTGGTGTCGGCCTGATCCTTGCTCTCGTCTTTCTTTACGAAATTCAGGATATTAGACGATTCCCCACCGTTCAGGACTTCTCTTCCTATGCCCGGCTCATCAAACCCATCAAGGTATCCGACGGCAAGTGGGCCGGGAAATCCAACGGCAAAATCGGCAACCACCATCTCAAATGGGCCTGCAATGAAGCGGCGATCCTGATGCTCAGGGAATCCGATAAAGCCAAGCAATATGTGGCGAAACTCGAACGGCAATACAACAAGGGCAAAGCCCTGGGCATCTTCACCCATAAGATCGGCAGAACGATTTATTACATTCTCAAAAACAAGGAGGCTTTCAATATGGATAAATTTTTCAGCTCATAATCGATAAAGGATGCCAGCCCGACGTCTAACTGAGATGCTCACAGGCGGAGTCCGATGATCTTGATGGACCAAGTGCAGCGTGACTGCTTGAAAGATTGGACCCACAGGCCTTTAAGCTCATGGCTTTGATTGGCGGCATCCTTTTTCATACATGATGCTTGATCAGACGATACCCGTGTTCTGCCCCTTGCCCGCGTGACAGCCTAACTGGATGGATCTTGAATCCAAGCCGCTTATTTTGATTGCGCCGGGATAAGGGTACCGAAATATATTCTGATGCTGCCCGATGGCAGCAAGCTGATTGTCAAAGAGCCCTTTGGCTATTCAGTCAATCTCGATAGATGTTTGGTGCAGACGCGATTTACGTTCTGACGCCCGCGATGGAAGACGAAAGCCGGGAACCATAGGGTCGTTTGTCAAAAGCGTCAGTCATTCTTTGGGACGGATTACTTTTTCTTCT
>CAZDYR010000665.1:0-1606 GCA_964509625.1 uncultured Smithella sp.
AAGAACGGGAACCATACCCTATGGCGTTTTACTATTCACGATGCACGATCAACGAATTGTACATTACCCATAGCTTCTTACCGATGGCCTTTTAACGATCCACCATTAACCATTCACTATCTACGCTCCACCCAAAAGGATCAGCCTTTTCTTTTCAATACGCCAAGAGATTTAAAAAGAGGCAGTACGTCGTATAACGATGTCTCGACGGCCTTCTGATAAACAAGGTAGGGTGCCTGGCCACCGTCGGCCGGATCGGGGAAAATGTCGTGAAAAACAAGATAGCCGCCGGGCAGAACGTGCTTTGCCCAAGTCTGATAATCGCTCAGAACGGATTCGTAGGCATGGCTGCCGTCGATAAAAATGAGGCTTAGCGGCGTAGTCCATGCGCTTCCAACAATTTCCGAACGGCCAATAATGGGTATCACGGCATTGCCCAGATTAAAGTCATCGATTGTTTTGCGGAAAAGGCGCAGGGTGTCTATTTTTCCGGTTTCGCGGTCCAGTAAATCCGGATCAAAATATTCCTGGCCGGGCTGTTGCTCTTCCGAGCCGGTATGATGATCAACCGAAAATAAAACAGCATTGTTTTCCCTGCACGCCGTGCCCAAAAAGATTGCGGATTTTCCGCAGTAACTGCCGATCTCCAGACAGGGAGCAGACTTTGAAGCTTCCAGAGCCAAAACATAAAGCCGCCTGGCCTCGGCTTCGTCCAGAAAACCCTTAACATTCAATACTTTTTCAAAATCAATTTTCAAACCGGCCATCCTTCAGATTCATGGTTATTTCATAAACCGGCGCCGGACAAATTGCAATCCGAAAAATGACTGACAGTTATTATTCATTACTGCATATTTTTCTTGATTAGGCCTATATGTAGTGGTATTGTTTTTTTCAAACCCCAATATATAGCGTATTAAGGGGGTATTATTTCTTTTGATTCCGACCTGGCGGGATTGGGGTTATTTTCCGCAGCTTGTTGCGACAGATAATATTTATTTCATGCCTCGAAAGCTTGCTGAGAGGTGGTTGATTCATGTTCGGAGGGGGTGCATGAACACAAGGATTAAAAAGAGGGACGGCCGTTTAGTCAAATTCAACGCGGATAAGATCACCAACGCCATTGCCAAAGCCGGCGCGGCAACGGAAGATTTCGACATGAAAGAGGCGCGTAAGCTGACCATCAAGGTGCTCAATCTTACGGAGCAGCTCTTCAACGGCAAAGTCATGACCGTGGAAGAAATACAGGACATTGTCGAAGAGGTTCTCCTGCAGTCCCCTTATCGCAGAACAGCCAAGGCATACATTATCTACCGCGATCAGCATTCACGCCTCAGAGACATCACCAATAAAATGGAAGTGGCCCTGGTCGATCAGTATTTGAAAAAAGCCGACTGGAAAATTAACGAGAACAGCAATATGGATTATTCCCTGCAGGGACTGAACAATTACATATCGTCTGAAGTCAGCAAGGTATACTGGCTTAACGAAATTTACACGCCGGAAATCCGAAAAGCCCACACCGACGGCGATTTTCATATTCACGATTTAAGTCTGTTGTCCGTTTATTGCGTGGGCTGGGACTTGTATGATGTGCTCCTGCAGG
>CAZDYR010000666.1:0-1594 GCA_964509625.1 uncultured Smithella sp.
CCCCAACCGGCCCTTCATCTTCGGTTGAATGAAAAGTGTCCTAAAATAATCAAGAAAGCCGCCTGTCCATCCGATGAATGCTTGTCGGATATTTTTGCCGGACTCAAACCCGCAACATCTATCTTAGCTAAATGTTCAAACGTACGGAGTGTTTACACAAATGAAAATTCGATACATCTTCCTGCTGTCCATATGCTTGTTTTTTGCGGTGACTCCTTCCCAGGCCAGGACACCGGAAGGTATCTTAACGGGCCCAATACAGGTTCTGGAGGACCGCAGCACCAAACTGTCTTTTGATCAGATCCTTTTGCAAAAACAAGTATTTCAGGATGTCCATGAGAAAATACCGAACTATAATCTTTCATCCTCGGCCTTCTGGTTTCGAATCCCGGTGCAAAACCGAAGCGGACGTGATAAATTGCTGTTTCTAAACCTTCAATCTCCAACCATAGATCATGTGACCCTGCACGTCATCGGTCCGGACAACCGGCATGAAATTGTTTATTCCGGAGACCGTATTCCGGCGGAAAAAAGGCCGGTTCCGAACGCGACAACCATGGTCATGCCCTTTAAAATTCCGGCCGGTCAGTCGCTCGATCTGTATATCCGGGTGCAGGCTGATGCAGGCGCAATCGTCTGCCCATTTACGATTATGGACGGCAGCGACCTTGAAGATTACTTGTTCTCCATCCGCTCATTACATGGCATCATCCTGGGATTATTCATCGCCCTGATTATTCACAACCTGCTGCTCTATTTGATGCTCAAGGAACGATCCAGACTGTATTACTTGCTGTATCTTCCCTTCTGCTTTCTGGGATTTACGACAATCAACGGTTTCGGCTCAACATTCCTCTATCCCGGAAACACCTGGCTGGGTAATGAAGGGATGCCGGTCTTTTTCGGCCTCACTTTGTTCTTCAGTCTGCTTTTTTCCCGGGTTTTTCTACAGACTTACAAAATAATGTTTTATGATAATCTGATAAAAATCGCAACCATCCTCGCTTTATTCGTTGCTGTTTCACCCCTCCTGATCCCGGTAAACCTGGCCTACCGGATAGCGGTCGCCCTGCTTTTCGTCATCCCGCTGCTCTTAATGGCAGCCGCCGCGATCCTGCTTTCACGGGGTTTTGTGGAAGCAAGATTCTATATCCTGTCCAATGTCGTCGTCTGCATCAGTCTTTTGATCCTGGGTCTGGCGGTTTATGACTGGCTGCCTTTCCACTACCTGTTTCTGGACAGCATTTCCATCGGCGTGTCCGCCGGCGCCCTTTTGCACTCGCTGGCCATGGCCGATTCCATCAGGATTCTTCAGACGAAAATTCTGCAGGCGGAAGATCGCGCGCACCGCAATCTGGAAGTGCGCAAGGAGGAACTCGAGCGTCTGGTGGCTCAGCGAACGCAAGAACTGGAGGAAGCACGCCTCCAGGCCGAGCATCAGGCCACAACGGACTTGCTGACCGGTATCCTGAACCGTCGGGGCATGCTCAGCGCCGGAAGCCAATTGGTTTACAATACCCGGCGATACGGCCGCCCCCTGTCCATCATTATTTTTGATATTGATCATTTCAAAATAATCAATGACCTTTATGGC
>CAZDYR010000667.1:0-1586 GCA_964509625.1 uncultured Smithella sp.
ACTTCGTCCGCCACGGAGGCTTCGGAAATATGAACCTTGCAGCCTTCGACAATAATACCGTCCTTGGTCCGCTCCTTAATGTGCACATAGGAGCCGGGATTCGGCTGGTCCGCGGGACGCAGCATGCGGTCGCCCTTGGTATCCGTCTGGGCGCAGCAGCCGATCAAATCTTCCGTCTGGAAGCGGGTCAACCACTTCTTGAAGTTCTCATGATATTGGGTGGCGCCGTTGTTCAGTTTGTCCGCCTCATAGGAAACATTGTAAATGGCGTTTGTGCCGTCAATGCCCATGCAGCGCTGGATGCAGCCGCCGACCTTCTGGCAGAGCATGCGGGTCATGTCCTGTTTCTTGTGCAGGTCGTCCGTGTTCTGGTGAATGTGGGTGTAACGGTTGATCCGCTCACCCGTGAGGTGAGAGATGGCCGTACATAAATCCTGATTCTCCGGTTTGGCCGCTTCGTCATAGGTGGTGCCAATGACGTTGAGACAGTCCATCTGCAGTTCATCATCACGATCGATTAATTGTCCATCAAAATAAATGTTTCGCTTCATCTTGGAAAGACCTTTAATGTAATCCTGCTTTGTTCTCATGGCACCATCCTTTCTGTTATAAGTTCGATACTGAAAGAGGCCTGAATAATTCAGGCCTCTTTCTTCTGGTTAAACTTACTTTGCTTTCTTGGGAGCCAATGCTTCCCGGTCGCCACCGCTCATGCCGGCGATGTATTTGACCAGCTTCTTGCGGGACTCAATGTCATACTGCGTGGTGATGGCAATCTGTTCCATGATCGGGGAGCCGCCGCCGTGGTAGTTGCCCACGTTGGTAATACCGCCGGTTGCCGAACAGAGCACGTCGCCCAGGTAGCGCCAGAATTGTGCCTGATCTTCCGGAGACATTTTGGGATTACGCTTCGTATATTTCAAAAGCGCTTCGCCGGTTGCCGGATTGGCAAAATCCTTCTCGTGCGGGAAGGTCGCCGTGACGCCGCCGGAAATGTCGCAAAGGATTTCCGCTTCGCGCCAGACCGCTTCGCCGGACAGACAGCGGCCGACGTTGCAGTAAATGGAATGCGGAATGTAGGAGCCGGGTCCGTAAGGAACAAAACCCATCCCCGGCATATAAACTTCCGGTTTTCCGAGATCGGAGGCGGTATAACCCGCGGCATAACCCAGTTCGATGGTCATGATGATTTCGGCCAGCTTTTCGCGAACGTGCTCGGCCTTGTGGATGTTGTTGACTTCTGCCGCCAGGGCCGCGCTGCCCAGAATGACGTCACCGATGGCCGGTTTGCAGCCGGAATAGGAATGACGATGGAACAGGGCGAACAGCAGAGCCAGAACGCCGCCGTGCTGATGTTCACCGGCCAGGAAGACGCGCTCCCAGGGCACAAAACAATTGTCGAAAATCATGTAGGAGTCGGTCGCGCCCGGCATAAAACCGCGTTTGTAATGCTCGCGGGGGCGCAGGTTGTGGACCGTTACCACCTGCTTCAAACCGTCCCAGTCTCCCGGTACGGCAAACGCGACGGCATAGTCCTTATCTTCTTTACGCAGGGCGCGTGTGGGCAGCACCAGTACTTCGTCCGC
>CAZDYR010000668.1:0-1578 GCA_964509625.1 uncultured Smithella sp.
ACAGTGCAGTGCTCTGTTGCAATAATGCACCTTGTCCGGAATCCCGGGATTTCTGAATGATTATGTCCTGGAATTAAGGATAAATTCCCGGGGTGCTTTTGATGATTGCCTTTCTGCGAGGAGGTGCAGGGATTGCACCGACTCATGCAACAGATTCTCGTTTTTGACTATTTCGATGCGTTTCTGATCGGGCTTATCTTTCTGATTATACGATGATTATCAATATGATTCCTTCTTGCTCCAGCGGTCGTGATTTCCGTTTTAAGATACTGCGCTCTTTGGATGCTCTTCTGTCTGGAATCCCCTTCCGGAGGTGAAAAACTCATGGCATGCATGTTGCTTTTATCCTCATGCGTTGTAAATGAAGACCGGACATGTACCGGGGCGTTTGAAATAAATTAATAAAGAAGGCAGACGGTATGAGCGGCAAGTATTTTGATGATTGGATGAACAACGCGGAATTTATCACGCCCACCAGAACCATCACGGAAACAGATGTGGTCATGTTCGCGGCCATGAGCGGCGACTACAACGAACTGCACACCAGCGCGGAACTCACCAAACAAAACCAGTTCGGACAAAGAATCGCCCATGGCCTGCTGATCTTAAGTATTTCGCATGGCCTGCTTTTTCGAACGGGATACCTTGATCAAACAGCGATCGCTTTTTTAAGCGTCAGCGACTGGAAATTTCAGGCGCCTGTTTTTTTCGGCGACACGATCCGGGTGAAAGCTAAAGTGAGCGAAAAAAAAGAAAGCAGAAGCAAAGCGGACCGCGGTGTGGTCACCCTTTATCTTGAGGTCCTGAATCAAAAGGACGTCGTGGTTCAATCCGGGTACAAGGCCATCATGATCAAACGTCTGGAGAAGATATAAGAGGAAGGTGGGCTGAATCCTTTGCCGCCGGGATGAGGACTGAGCCGGAAACAAATAAAAAGCTCTTCATTCACAGAAGGAACGGGACATGTATTTACTGCACAACGAAGACGTTAAAATGTTTGTCGATCAGTTGAGAAAGATGGTTGACGATAAGGTTAGACCGCGAGCAGCCGAAATTGACGAGAAGGAAGAATTTCCCTGGGATTTGAAAAAAGTTTTCCAGGATATGGGACTGCTCGGTATTGCGGTGCCCGAGGAATATGGCGGAACCCGTCAGGGACATCTCTATACCTGCCTTGCGGTGGAAGAAATCGCCGCGGCGTGCGTCAGTTCATCGCTGATTGTACAGGGACAGGCGCTGGGCTGGGAACCGATCCTGATCGGCGGCACCGAAGAGCAAAAGATGAAATACGGGCCGATGATCGCGTCCGGCGAGGTCATTATTTCTTATGCGCTGACGGAACCCGGGGCCGGGTCCGATTCCGGTGCCATGTTGACGCGCGCCGTAAAAAAGGGCGACAAGTATATCATCAATGGGACCAAATGTTTTATCACCAACGGTCCGGTTGCAAATCTGATCACCGTCTTTGCCATGACCGATGCCTCGAAGGGTGTCAAAGGCATAAGCGCGTTTGTCGTGCCGACCGATTCGCCTGGGTTTTCCGTCGCGAAATGGGAAAAGAAAATGGGCATCAAGGGA
>CAZDYR010000669.1:0-1572 GCA_964509625.1 uncultured Smithella sp.
CAGTTTTTCATCGACGGATTTAATCTGGCGTTCATTGAGATAAATGCCGCCCTGTTCGATGAGGCGCTTGGCTTCCGACATGGACTGGGTCAGGCCCGCTCTGGCGCACAACGAAGTCAGCAAAAGCCCCGCGTCCATGTCTTTGCATGCGACGGCATAGCGGGGAATGGCTGAAGTATCCGCCTGCGGCGCCTCGCGCGGAATGTCGCTGGATGGAAAAAGGTCGGCATCCACAAGACGGATGTGGAAGGCCTCCATCGAAGCACGCCAGGCGGCTTTCGCGGCGTCCGCTCCGTGTGTGACTTTCGTCGCTTCGTACGCCAGCACCGCCTTGGCCATGTTGAGACGGGCATCGCAAAGCCCTTTCACCGCCGCAATTTCGTTCAGCGGCAAAAACGTAAAGAGCTTCAGAAACCTCTCAACATCGGCGTCATCGCAGTTAATCCAGTACTGGTAATACTCGTAGGGTTTGGTCAGTTCGGCGGAAAGCCAGACCGTTCCTTTTTCGGTTTTCCCCATCTTCTGTCCCAGCGACGTGGTGATGAGCGGAAAGGTCAGCGCGTGGGCATCCCTGGATTCGACCTTGCGGATCAGTTCGGTGCCGGCCAGCATGTTGCCCCACTGGTCGTTGCCGCCCATCTGCAGGGCGCATCCGTGGTGCTGGAACAGGTACAGAAAATCATACCCCTGCAGGAGCATGTAATTGAACTCGATAAAGTTGAGGCCTTTTTCCAGCCTGATTTTATAACTCTCGGCGGCCAGCATCCGGTTGACGCTGAAATGGCGTCCGATATCGCGCAAAAACTCAATGTAGTTGATTTGGGTCAGCCAGTCGGCGTTGTTGAGCAGAAGCGCTCGGCCGTCGTTAAAATCAATGTAACGGGAAAGCTGTTTGCCCAGGCACTGCGCGTTGAAATCGATCTGTTCGCGGGTGAGTACCTGGCGCATTTCCGTTTTGCCGCTGGGATCGCCGATCAGGCCTGTACCGCCTCCGACCAGCGCAATGGGACGGTTCCCGGTTTTCTGCATATGCGCGAGCGCCATGATGGGCACGAGAGAGCCGATGTGCAGGCTGGTGGCCGTGGGATCAAATCCGATGTAGCAGGTGACGGGGCCTTTGGCGAACTGCTCCGTGATCAGAGCTTCGTCCGTGAATTGTTCAATAAACCCTCTTTCCTTTAAAATGTCAAAACCGCTCTTCATCACCTCATGGCCTCCGTTTAATCATTCAGTCTCACACTGATCCGTTCCATGACGCGGGCCTTCCCGCTTTCCGCATCAATATCCAGAAGCACGCCCTGCAGGCGGACATCGTTTTTGGCTACGTCAAATTTATTGGGGATTTGTGTTAAAAATCGTTCAATAATCGTTTCTTTCCGAATGCCGATGACCGAATCAAAAGGCCCGGTCATTCCGACATCGCTTAAGTAGGCCGTGCCGCCCGGCAGGATTTCATCATCGGCCGTCTGCACATGCGTGTGCGTGCCCAGAACCGCCGAAACGCGTCCGTCTAAATACCATCCCAGCGCTCTTTTTTCCGACGTCGCCTCCGCGTGAATATCGACGATAATC
>CAZDYR010000670.1:0-1570 GCA_964509625.1 uncultured Smithella sp.
CACACACGTGTCGGGGGAAGCGGCAAAAGCAGAAAGACAAAACAAGACCCATAAAAGAAGGGGAAGCAACATAATGGCAAAATACTTTTTCATTCCAGACCTCTGATGATTCATAGCGCCGTTTGTCTGATATTTGAACACGGTTAATCTAAGCGTTTTCAGGATCGCCTCTCCGTCAGGAAAGGTCGATGAAACGCATCAGCGCCATCTGAAAATCTCTTTGCGTTATTTCCCGGTTTTCCACAACTTCATCAAGACACTTATTCATGTTGTTCACAATGATCACGCCCGCCGTCTTTTTCATGGCTGATGTCACAGCGGACATCTGGGTAATCACATCCACGCAGGGCGCGCCGCTTTCCACCAGCCGCTGCAGTCCGCGGAGCTGTCCTTCGATGCGCTTCAAACGATTCAGCACTTTTTGACGGTCTTTATTCATAAATACCCCTTAGGGTATGTTAGACGATCAAACGATCGCTTGTCAAGAAGTATTTCAACTCCAACAAAACCGCTTTTTCAAAACCCGCCGCATCCGGCGGAAGGCATCACGACCCCCCGCCGGCTGATCAGCTGAAAACCCGTTGTGAGTTTATGGCACCTTAAAGTCGAATTTGTGGCACTGTATGCAGTAATTCTCCGATTTGGCGTGCTGCTTATGGCAGAGATTACAATCCAGTTCCGTCCCGTAGTGCGGAGACGTATGAGGATTGGTGGGCTTGACGTCTTTGGTTTTTTCCGCGAGCGTTGCCGTCGAGCCGTGGCAGGCCACGCACTGCTCCATGGTCAGGGCCTCGGGCTTTTTAGTCTTTCCATGGCATTTCACGCAATTGACCCCTGACAGGATATGATGATGGCTGTTCGGCATTTTTCCGGTCAGGCTGAGATTCTCCTTGGTGTGGCAGGCCTTGCAAGCCTCCCAGTTCATGGTTTTTGTGTCGGCGTGGCTCTTCGGCAACACTTGATCTTTGCCATGACAGGCGGAGCAGTCCCCTCCCTTCGCCTTGCTCTTGGACATGTCCAGCTTGGGCGCCGCCCAGAGAAGCTGGCAAAACACCGCAACCATCATGATACTGAACACCACAACCATGACTTTCGTGATTTTCTGATGTGAACGCTTTTTCATATTTCTCCCCAATGATTTTCTTTGAAAAAGCCGGATGAGCGGTAAAAGCGAGTCCCCGCCCATCCGAAATAACCATTAACCCCAGGTCTTTTCAGCCGCGGCTTTTTTGCCCGCAATGCGGCCGAAGACGAGGCAATCCGCCATGGCGACACTTCCCAGACGGACGGCGCCGTGAACCCCGCCGGTCACCTCACCGGCCGCATAAAGCCCGGCAACAGGTTTCATGTTAAAACCAATGACCTGGGCCTCCTTGTTGATAACCAGTCCTCCCATGGTGTGGTGGACCTTGGGCCAGAGTCTTGCGGCATAAAAAGGGGCTTCCACGGTTGGTTTTGCATCCTTGAAGATCATGCAATCCAGATCCTCATCCTTCCTTTTTTCCACGAAGTTGTTCCAGCGGGCCACCTGAGCCTTGAACACGTCGACAGGGATGTCATAGGCTTTGGC
>CAZDYR010000671.1:0-1565 GCA_964509625.1 uncultured Smithella sp.
CCTTGAACATTTGCTGGACCCCCGATCTATCCTGGCGGCAATATCGCCCCTGCAGAAGAAAAACGATAATCTTGTCATTGAGGTTCCGCACTATCCCTCTTTTTCCTGCTTCAGTCAAATTACTTTTCCCGATAAAATTGATAGGCATATGCATCCGCCCCTGCACTTGTTTATATTCTCATTTAAATCCATCAAAATGTTATTGGAGGAGCATGGATATCAAATAACGCATGCTTGGTTTTTCGGGCAGGATATCTATGAAATACTGACTACATTGCCTCTGGTGTTGCCCAATTTCAAAGATTCCATATTGCAGCATAAATTTTATGAAGTTCTCGCAGATTTTCAGGAAGTCATCGACGGCAAGAAAATGAGCGATCAGGTTCTGATCATCGCAAAGAAAGGTTCAGGTTAGGGGGAATGATGATGTTCCAAAAATTAGGCGGCAGAGGCCCCACTTATATCGTAGCTGAAATCGGCGGAAATTTTATCACTTTTGAAGAAGCGAAGATTCTGATCGATTCCGCAAAGGACTGCGGTGTGGACGCCGTCAAGTTGCAAACGTACCGCGCCGAAACCGTAGCCAGCAAAAAAGCCGTCTTCGATATGGAAAACACGGGACGGTCCTCTCAATTCGACTTGTTTAAAAAGTATGAAATCGACGAGAAGCTTCACCGGCAGGTTTTTGGTTACATTCAGGCCGAAGGATTGGACTGGTTTTCAACGCCATCGCATGAAACGGATGTAGATCTGCTGGAACGGCTCGGCGTTGGAGCATTCAAAATCGGTTCGGATGACGCTGTCAACATTCCCTTTCTGAAATACGTCGCCCGTAAAGGCAAGCCCATCATCCTGGCCACTGGCATGTGCACACTGGAAGAGGTCAAAGAATCCGTCTCCGTCATACTGGGCGAGGGAAACCCTCGGCTTGCGCTTCTGCATGCCGTGACCAGCTATCCGACTCATCCGGACCATGTCAATCTACGGGCCATGAAAAAAATGATGGAAGAGTTTGACCTGCCGGTTGGCTACTCTGATCATACCATCGGTACGGTCGCGTGTGTCGCCGCGGCGGCCATGGGTGCAAGGATTCTGGAAAAGCATTTCACAATCGACAAGAACGCTCCTGGTCCGGACCATCGTCTGTCGGCTGATCCTGCGGAAATGAAGTTTATCGTGGAGCAGGTCCGCACCCTGGAGAAAATGCTTGGACATGGCATCAAAATGCCGGCAACCTCGGAGACAACCACTCGGATCAATAACCGTAAAAGCATAGTAGCGGCCAGAAGCCTGCCGGCAGGGCATCTGCTTACGGCGCAGGATATCGCCGTCAAGCGCCCCGGATTGGGCATCGCGCCGAAATATTATGAACAGGTTGTCGGCTGCGTTCTCAACAAACGGATGGAAGAGGACGAAGTCATTCACTGGAGTGATGTGCATTGAAATCGAAAGACCGGGTCGGCATAATTCTTCAGGCACGCATGGGATCGACGCGCCTTCCAGGCAAAGTTCTTATGCCCATCGGCGGCAAAGCGCTGCTCGATCATATTCTGGATCGCCTGATG
>CAZDYR010000672.1:0-1558 GCA_964509625.1 uncultured Smithella sp.
GCCTTTTATGGATGAGAAGATCAGGGTAAAACTGGGGCATCAGGGGGCGAGTTTCGGAGCAAAGGTTTCCTGGTCAAAAAAATTGGGGATCTGGATTTTCTCTCAAGCCACAAAAGACATCCGCTACTGGAACGCTTTCGGCACCGGTAAACCGGGGGAGGCCGACCATTTGCCCATAACGGCCGAAATCAATTTCCCCTGGGCGGGTATCGATCGAAAGACCGGCGCGGCTTTTGCGCAAGATGCGTGGAACCGCGTTTACGTGATTCACCGGGGTAAAATCGGCGGTGGGAAAAAAGGAATCGGTAAATCCCTGTTTGAAGAAAACTATCGGGGTGCTTGGGCCTGGATGGATGATGGCGGAACGCTGACGCAGGTCGCTGTCATCGGAGCGCTCGGGAGCCAACGTTTTGCCCTGCAGGCAGCCCAGTTTATCGGAAAAATTGAAAGGCTTAAAACAAAAGCGTCGTTATCGCTCCAGACGTCGCTCAATTTTGCAGAGGTGTCTTTTCACGAGGAACTTGTTGGAAACCCGCCATCCTTACCTCTTGATAAACTAACCTGCGCCTGTGATCATGACTTGATTATCAGCCATTTGGCGGCGCATCTGCACCGATGGAAATTTAAAATCGGCAATGACGCGAATCATGAGTTGTTCCTGATGCAACCGGCCTCTGACAACGTATCTCATGTTTTTGCTGTTTCAGCCGATAGCCATGAGAAGACCGTGCTGTCTGCGGCGACGAAACTGCTTTTGCTGCAATCCGCTGAGTCAAGTCAGCCGTCCGCCATCTTAATCATGCCGGAAGACAGGGTGAATCTGTACAGGCAACGAATGCAACGGATCCACATTGAAGTGCTTGGCTATCGATGGGAGGGTGAAAGAATAATTTTCCCGGATTTGGGCAAAATCAGGCTTGACCAAAATTCGCAGATGTGAAAACATAAGCACAGAAGTAAGTACCGATGTTGTTGATGTTATCTGCTTTTTTTCAAAAGGGGATATCGATGATCAAGGAGCGAAGGAAGCGGACCAGAGTTCCCGTTAGTTTTGACCTGACGATCGTAATTCAAGGGAAAAAAATAAAAGTTCAAACGAACAACATCAGCATGACTGGAGTCAGCTTCACGAGCCCCCATGCGTTTACGGCGGGAGAAAGATGCACCATTGATCTGCTTCTGAACAAGGATGTCCATTTAAGCATTGAAGCTAAAATTCTCCGCTCTAAGGATCAGGAGACGATTGCCTCTTTTCTGGAAATGGATGAAGAAAGTTTTTATCACTTGAAAAGGATTTTACAGTATAATGCTTTGGATTCCGATCAGATTGAACAAGAATTAGCTAAACCGGCTTTTACTTAAAATTTCGGGTCAATGAAGATTATTACCCGATGAGAGACGCCCTTGAGGAGTTTATGAATGCCGAAAATCCCTGTAGCAAAACTTGAGCCCGGCATGATACTGGCCAAACCCATTATGACCCCAAACGGGATGGTCATGCTGGGTGAAGGTACGGAGCTTAACGGAAAATGGATTGAAAGAATTCAAGATATGGAAA
>CAZDYR010000673.1:0-1554 GCA_964509625.1 uncultured Smithella sp.
GGTTAACAGGGTGATGATCGAATCGGCCGTCAAAATGGCCAGGGATGTCAAAGCCGGCATTGTTCTGCTTTGCGCGGACGTGAAAAGGGAATTTATGGACCTGCCGGAAGACATAAAAAAAACCATTCATTTTATTCTGGTCACGCAAGGTGATGAAACCCTGCCGGATACGATGGCAAAATATGTTAGAAAGCTGGATGTCCCCAATGTGAATCTGACACGCACGGGAAAAATCAAGATTGCAATAGCCAAAGGCATTGTATCGGGTCTGCTCAAGAGAAACGACAAAATCATCTGTCTTTCCGGTGTGCCGAAATTCGGTTATGCAGACAGCATTTTCTTTATAGATGTTGGGAAAGAGTTTGAAATCCTGACGTATGATTTTATCAGCGACGTTGTGGAAGCTGTTGAGCCCGAAGTTTTTAATGCGGTTTTGAATATTGCCTGTGAGCTGGCCGCGCAGGGCAGGGAAAGCCGGAAGGTCGGCACGATCTTTGTTCTCGGTGATGATGAAAAAGTCATGCAGCTGTCGAGGCAGATGATCATGAATCCGTTCCAGGGACATCCGGAAGATGATCGCAATATTCTGAATCCTGACCTGGCAGAAACCATCAAGGAGTACTCTTCCATCGACGGCGCCTTTGTGATCAAGTTCAACGGTGTCATCGTGACAGCGGGAAGGCATCTGAGCGCAGCGCTCGAAAGCAAGGATTTTCCGTCCGGGCTGGGCAGCCGTCACATTGCCGCGGCAGGCATCACCAATGTGACCAAAGCCGTGGCCATTGTTGTTTCCCAATCCACGGGAGACGTCAGCGTATTTAAAAACGGCAGGCTTTTTGTGACGATTGAAAAGCCGGTAGAGTAGGAGAGAAAAATATGAGATTTGATAAATTTACATTGAAAGTACAGGAAGCGCTTCAGGATGCGCAGTCGCTGGCGGGCACAATGGGCCATCAGTCTATTGAGCCGGAGCATCTGCTGGTTTGTTTTCTAAGGCAGGAAGACGGCATTGCCGGTGCGATTCTGAATAAACTGAATGCTTCACCCCAAAAGGTGGAGCAGGAGATAGACCGTTATTTGAAAAAACAGCCCAGTGTTCACGGTGCGGGCACGGGACAGGTGTATCTGGGAGGCAGGCTCAACAAGCTGTTCGATAAGGCGACGACCGACGCGGCGCAGCTCAGGGACGAATATGTCAGCGCCGAGCATGTGCTGGTAGCCATGTCTGAAGAAAAAGAAGGACATGTGGGAAAAGTCCTGCGCGAGAACGGTATTACAAAAGATAACATCTTAAAGGTGCTTGTCGATATCCGCGGCAACCAGCGCGTCACCGATCCGAATCCGGAAGGCAAGTATCAGGCTCTCGAGCGGTATGCAAGGGACTTCAATGAACTGGCCCGTAAGGGCACCTTTGATCCGGTTATCGGCCGGGATGAGGAAATACGCCGCGTCATGCAGGTTCTTTCACGGCGTACGAAGAACAATCCCGTGCTCATCGGCGAACCGGGCGTCGGCAAGACGGCCATTGTGGAAGGCCTCGCCCAGCGCATTGTC
>CAZDYR010000674.1:0-1552 GCA_964509625.1 uncultured Smithella sp.
GTAAGTGAAATTTCCAAGCTGGAAACGCTGATTAAACATTTCTTTGAGTATGCCAACAAAAATAGCTTGGATTGTTCTTCGTTTGCTAATTTTCAAACACTTAGAAAAATTATTTTCAATCCTCTTTCTCACGACGATCTAAAAGCGCCACATTATCGCACTGAGATTCAGGCCGGTCTCGATCTGGTAAAATGCCTCCGGCAAATTAAAATCAAAGAAATTGTCTCTACTGAAGACAGTGCAAAAAAGCCGATGAAATTGGGTGTTGAAGATACCGTTTCTGGAGTAATGCATCAATATGAAATTACACTTCTTGAAAACCTGCGAATTATGCAACAAAACACAGAGCCGATAAAACTTTCATTAGTAGAATGCAAAGTATCAGAAGGATTATCGGAAAGCACATATTCTACGCTGCAAGATGCCTTCGATCAAATTCGGGTAGAGCGGTGTCGTCCCGCGCGAACTGACCACGATGATTTTTATCATAATATAAAAGTAAGCAACCGAAAATGTCTTTCCGACGTTATGCTGTTCTAAAAAAATGGGTGCAGCTATGCCTTTATTTCAACAATATATCGGCATCGATTATTCCGGAGCCCAAACACCGACTTCGAGCCTTAAGGGGCTACGGGTTTATATGGCTGATTTAGAAACGCTGCCGGTAGAGGTACAACCGCCGCCGAGTCCCCGAAAATATTGGACAAGGAAGGAGATAGCCCAGTGGCTGGTTGGCGAACTCCAAAAGGATCACGCTACCATTGTTGGTATTGATCACGGTTTCTCTTTTCCCTTACGTTACTTTGAGGTTCACCATCTGCTGCCTGACTGGCCAAGATTTCTCGACGATTTCCAGCGTCATTGGCCGACAGATGAAGATCATACCTATGTTGATTTTATAAGGGATGGTCTTCACGGAGACGGCGCGAATCGCATGGGTCATGCCCGGTGGCGTCGTTTGACGGAGGAAAGAGCAGGGACTGCTAAATCCGTTTTTCACTTTGATGTAAAAGGGTCGGTGGCCAAATCCACGCATTCCGGTATTCCCTGGCTGCGGTATCTTCGCCAGAATCTGGCTGACAAAGTCCATTTCTGGCCTTTTGACGGCTGGGAACTCCCACTCGGTCATTCGATAATAGTGGAGGTTTACCCTGCACTTTGGAGCCGGGGTTTCCCCCGCGAAGACCGCAATCAAGATCAGCATGACGCCTATTCAGTGGCGAGGTGGCTCCGGCAAGCTGATATCGATGGCAGCCTGTCAACATTTTTGTCACCGTCGCTGAACCCCGCCCAACGCACGCTTGCCCAGGTAGAGGGCTGGATACTCGGGGTAATGTAGCATTATGGAACATTTGCAAAAAGTGACGAAAAGTGTTAGTTTGTGCATGCAATCCATACAAAAGAGATTCTATGCTGTCTGAATTTGTTCAAAATCTGGCTGCGCGAGGGGGCTCTTCTTTCATCCTTGATGATATTCTGCAACTGAAAGATTCTTCTCCCGTGGCGGTAAAAGCAGCTTTGCGCCGTTTGCAAAAAAAAGGCGACATTGCCA
>CAZDYR010000675.1:0-1546 GCA_964509625.1 uncultured Smithella sp.
GCCTTGATGAGATCGAGGTTGCCGCTGTCGAGAAAGTTTCGGATGTAAACGCCGTCGCCGTGACGGATTTCGATGAGCTCAAGATTTTCCAGTTTATGCAGGGCTTCACGCAGGGTGGTCCGATTGACTTTAAATGTCTCGGCCATTTCGCGTTCCGGGGGAAGTTTGGCCCCCGGCAGGATGCTGCCGTTCATGATCCGCTTCTGGATGCTTGTCGCAATTTCTTCGCGAAGCCTTGAACGCATGACCGGCTGAGCGAAGACAACACGTTCCTTCATGGGGAGCCTCCTGCAGAACCAACGGGTTCAAACTCAATTGGTCCAGTGGTCCAACCAATATGCCTATTTTAAATCGATGTCAAGATATTTCGGTGCGCCGGAATCATTGTTCAATTACAATCGTATTTCAACAAGGGGGAAAGTGCCAGGCATCCCACCAGGCATTCGCTCAATCACAAGGATAGGGTTTTTCGGTCTGTCCAAATAGTTAAGACCACTGATATTTTCCGGAAGTCATCATCTCCGAAAAGAGCAAACCCATCACCGGCAGTCTCTTCCATTACGTTTTTCATTTCTGGTTGCCTGATCGAGTCTGATCTTGCCTGGCGCTGTTGTTTTTCCCGGATGACTATTTTGACGGAAGTCGCCCTGTTATCCTCTCATGCGCCGCCGCCTACCTTTTTGATCCGGGAGCCGGCCTGTTTGCATGCTCCATAAAGATCATTGCCGAAAGGCACTTTCTTTCTTCAAGATTTCATCAATCGACCAGGAGGCGGCGGAAGAAAAGGCTTCCACAACCTTCGGATCAAATTGTTTTCCTGCTTCATCGATGATCAGTTTGACTGCTTTTTCCTGCACCCACCCCAGACGATAGGGTCTGTTAGAAACAAGGGCGTCATAAACATCCGCAACAGACAATATTCTGCCGCCCAGGCTTATCTGCTCACCGGAAAGACCCATCGGATATCCTTTCCCGTCAAAACGTTCATGATGCTGAATGACGATGGGTAGTATGTCCGCATACGCTTCAATAGGCTCAAGGATTTTAGCCCCGATCGCCGGGTGTTCCTTGACCGCCTCGTATTCTTCTTCAGTCAACTTGTCGGGTTTGTCCAGAATGGACAAGGGAACTCCAATTTTGCCAATGTCATGGAGAAACGCCGCCTGATGCAGATCATTGATCTCTTTGTCATTGCATCCCATCACGCGAGCAATCTTTACAGACAGTTCCGCCACTCTTTCGGAATGGCCCGCCGTCCATTTCGATTTTGCGTCAACGGTTCTGGCAAGGGCTTCGAGTGTTCCCCAATTAAGGAGTTCGAGTTCTTCCACCAGGTAGGCATTTGAAAGCGCCGTTGAAACCTGGTGAGAAATTCGTCTGGCATAGGCGAGGTCACTTTCGCCGTAGGCATGCGCTTCAAGATGCCCCAGAGCTATAATGCCGCTGAGCGCTCCGTTAAGAAACATCGGCAGAATGAGGAAATGTTTTACGTCCCTGCAGGCGGCGTCCGACAAGAAGGACGGCGCTGCGTCTTCTATCTCAACCG
>CAZDYR010000676.1:0-1541 GCA_964509625.1 uncultured Smithella sp.
TCCTGGTGTACGTTTTGATCGGTATCCGCCGGTCTCAAAAAGAAAAAAACAAGGAAAATGAAGATTAAGTGACTTTGCTTAAAAGAGCATATCAGCTTTTTCGACCCTTATTGAATATCCGAATCTGGCTGGCAGGCGTCACTGTTGTTTTCCTGATTCTTTTACTGGCGTTGACGGTTAATAATGCCCGTGAAAAAGAACTGGCGGATTTGTTCAGTCGCCAGCAACTGGCGTCAGCTCAGAATGCCGCGACCCGCATGACGGATATCTTTTCCCAAACTGAAAAAAACATTGTTTTCCTTTCCTACCTGGAGTCCAAGGGGACGTTTCTGGATAAACGGCAGTATCAGGAACTGGACATTCTATACTCCGTATGGAGCGACACGATCGATTCGGTCGCTTATTTCAGTGAAAACGAGAAGGTTAAACGCGTTTTACCACAGGCGACGGAGCCTGCCGTTGATATGGTCCGCCATTACCAATCGTTGAAGAATCAGCAAAGACAATATCTTAATATTGCGATATCGGATAAATTGACAAAAGGGACCGTTGCGCAGAAGCAGGATATTTATTTGATCTGGGGATATCCGCTCTGGCACGAAGAAAATAAATTCAGAGGGGGGTGGATGGTCTCTTTTTCACTGTCCGCTCTCGTAGACGAATGCGAGAAACAGATTAAAGAAAATCAGCTGGGTGATATGTGGCTCGTTGACGAACAGGGAATGATTCTTCTGCACCCCTTTACGCCGTTTATGGGGAAAAACATTGATGAACTGGTCAGAAGCCATGAGCGGGGCAAGGTGAAGTTGCTTGCCGAACGCGGCCGCCATCTGAATGTAGACATTCTGAGGAGAAACAATCAATATGAAAAAAGCATCCTTGCCTATCATCCGGTGAAAATCGGAGGAAACACCTGGTACGTGGTGGTGAATGCCCGTTACAGCCTCGTGATTGCGCCGGTTCGAGCAACCTTTCTGTACACGCTTTTCAGCGCGCTGGTCTTTATTCTGGTTGTTGTGGTGATCGGGATCTATTTCGCGTTTCGTGAGGGCAGAAGATGGCGCTTAAGAGAGGAGCATGAAAGACTCAAGGAGCGCGAAGACTGGCAGGAAAAGCTGCTTCGCGAGAAGAAAACCATTGACGGCATCATCGAAGGCTCCCCCATTCCCAGTTTCGTGGTGGATAAAGAGCATCGGGTGATCCTCTGGAATCGGTCCTGTATGGAGCTGACCGGGTATTCCGCCCAGGACATGCTGGGAACGTCCGATCATTATAAACCCTTTTATTCGATCAAGAGACCGATGGTCGTGGATTTGATTGTCGATAATGACATCGATGCTCTAAATCAGTTTTATGGTACGAAAAGGGTCAAGAAATCAGACAAGGTGCTTGGTGCCTATGAAGCCTATGATCATTTTGACAATCTGGGAGGCCGAAGCCGGTATATGTATTTTCTGGCGGCGCCGATTTATGATGAAGAAGGCAGCATCATTGCGGCAATGGAAACGCTTCAGGATATCTCACACGAGGAGGAATTGACC
>CAZDYR010000677.1:0-1539 GCA_964509625.1 uncultured Smithella sp.
TTCCCCGTCGATCTCAATGCCATCAAAACCCTGGCCGCAGGCTGGCTTACTTTTGCCCCGGCTGCGCCCAAAGGTGTAGGTGTTGTTTTTTATATCCACCTTGGCTTTGTCTTTGTTCTGATCGCCTGGCTGCCTTTTAGCAAACTGATGCACATGGGCGGCATTTTTTTGAGTCCCACGCGCAACATGATCAATAAGAATCGCAGCCAGCGCCATATCAATCCCTGGAACGCTCCCGTAAAGGTGCACACCTATCAGGAATATGAAGACGAGTTTAGGGACAAAATGAAAGCGGCCGGTCTGCCGGTGGAGAAGGAGTAGCCATGTCGTTTGCCAAAATTCCCAAACCGGATGACCTGATAAAAATCGGCTACGCTCCGCCGAAAGCGGGCTGGATGAATACGCCCGTCGATTTCCGCCCGGGCACCTGGGGCTACAGCGCCGCCGCAAAAAACCTGACGATCCTGGATATGCCTAACCCCAGAGCCTGGCAGCCCTCCGATGATGATTGGAAACTGCCCGAAAACTGGAAAGAGATCATTTTGAATGGCATGCAGGCACGGCTGGAGAAATACCGGTCCTTCCGTCTGTTTATGGACATCTGCGTGCGCTGCGGCGCCTGCGCCGACAAATGCCATTTTTATATCGGCTCCGGCGATCCCAAAAACATGCCGGTGCTGCGCGCCGAGCTGATCCGTTCGGTTTACCGCCGTTACTTCACCACGTCAGGCAAGCATTTCGGGAAACTGGCCGGCGCCCGCGATCTGACCGTCGATGTGCTCAAAGAGTGGTTTTACTATTTCTACCAGTGCACGGAATGCCGGCGCTGTTCCGTCTTCTGCCCCTATGGCATCGATCAGGCGGAAATCACCATGATCGGACGCGAGCTTTTGAATCTGGTCGGCTGCAACATCAACTGGGTGCTGGAACCGGCGGCCAACTGTTTCCGCACGGGGAACCACCTGGGCATTCAACCCGGCGGCATGAAGGACATGCTGGAGTTCATGGCCGACGATATCGAGGATCGCACCGGCGTGCGCGTGGAGGTCCCGATCAACAAAAAAGGCGCGGACATTCTTTTTGTCACACCGTCCGCCGACTATTTTGCCGACCCCGGAACTTACACCTGCATGGGCTACCTGATGCTCTTCCACGAAATCGGGCTCAACTATACTTTCAGCACCTATGCCTCCGAAGGCGGCAACTTCGGCCTCTTCACATCGCACGACATGATCAAGCGCCTCAACGCCAAGATTTATGCGGAAGCAAAGCGCCTGGGCGTCAAGTGGATTCTGGGCGGTGAATGCGGGCACATGTGGCGCGTGATTCATCAATACATGGACACCATGAACGGCCCCGCCGATTTCCTTGAAGAGCCAGTTTCACCCATTACGGGAACGCGCTTTGAAAACGCGAAAGCAACAAAGATGGTTCATATTGTCGAGTTCACGGCGGACCTGATTCGCCAAAATAAACTGAAGCTCGACCCGCGGCGAAACAACCACATTAAGCTGACCTTTCATGATTCGTGCAATCCGG
>CAZDYR010000678.1:0-1539 GCA_964509625.1 uncultured Smithella sp.
GTCAATACCGTTGTGGAATGCGCGGGCAACCAGACCACATTTGATCAGGCCGTGGCCATGGTGCGAGGCGGGGGAAAAATTCTGCTGGTCGGCATTTACGAAGATCCTCTCGACTGGCAGCCCCTATCCGTCATCAGCAAAAACCTCACGCTGGTCGGTTGTCTGGGCGGCAATTTCCGTGTGGTGATCGACCTGCTTAAAAACGGTAAAGTAACAACGAAACACATGATCTCGCACCGATTCCCGCTTTCTCAGGCCGCCGACGCCTTCCGGACGCAGCTTCAGGACCCCGGCGCCGTCAAGGTGATGATCAAACCCTAGCAGGTGAACCGTGCATAAAGTATTTTTAACACCCACAGAATTTATCGACAGTGATTCGCGTGAGATTCAGGCTTTCGCGAAAAAAGCCGCAGCCGGCGCGTCAACGCCTCAGGAAAAAGCCGTCAAACTTTACTATGCCGTCCGGGACGGCATTTATTACGATCCTTACCGGATCGATCCGTCCCGCAACGCGTTTAGAGCCAGCACCATCCTGCGCCAGGGCTATGGTTACTGCGTGGCCAAAGCCGTCGTGCTGGCCGCCGCCCTGCGGGCCGAGGGCATTCCCTGCAAACTGCACTTTGCCGACGTCCGCAATCACCTGACTACGGAGCGGCTCAAAGCGCTGATGCAGACGGATACATTTTACTGGCACGGCTACAACGACATTCTGCTCGATGGCCGCTGGGTCAAGGTGACGCCGACATTCAATCTGTCGCTTTGCGAAAAATTCAAGGTGAAGCCGCTGGATTGGGACGGCATGTCCGACGCCGTGTTTCATCCCTTTGATCTGGAAGGCCGCCGCCACATGGAGTATGTCACCGATCACGGCTCTTTTGCCGATCTGCCTTACGACGCGATTATCAATACTTTTCTCACCTGCTACGGAGACGCGGCAAAAAACCAGCTGAATCAAACCAGCCGGGCCGGAGACTTCGAGCGCGAAGCACAGAAAGAATCTGAAAAGACGCCAGGATGACAATTTGAAGTGGACAACATCATGAATAACAGAATTAATCAGGTGATCCGGCATCCCCTGCACCGTCACCTGGGTATCGCAGACGCGTGCTCGGAAGATGGAAAAGGAAGATTTACCTTTACGGTCGGTGATGCGACGGTCAATCCGGCGGGCGCCCTGCACGGAGGTGTGGTTTATCTTCTTTGCGATGTGTGCGCCTATCTGGGATTGCTCAGCGTTCTTCCCGACGCGCAGGAAGCCGTGACACACGATATCCATGTATCTGTAATGCGTTCGGCTTCGCGGGGCGATGTTGTAAAGATGCAATCAAGCATTATCAAGAAAGGCAAAAGTCTTTGCTTTATAAATGTGGAAGCCACCGTCTCCGGACAACTCATCGCAACAGCCAGGATCACCAAAAGCCTGGTGAAAATGAAAGATCCGCATGACAAGAAATCCTGATTTCAGCGAACTTAAAACCATCCTGGATGACCGCCGGGTTTCGGAAGGCGTTTCCGTCCGCGATCTGCACTCCCATGATG
>CAZDYR010000679.1:0-1539 GCA_964509625.1 uncultured Smithella sp.
GTCAATGAGAGGGGACTGCTGACCGGTTATAATACGGATTGGTGGGGATTGACGCAGGCGTTGAAGGATAAGACGAGCATTACGGGAAAATCTTTTGTCATCGTCGGCGCGGGCGGTGCGGCGCGCGCCGCGGTTTATGGCATCAAAAAAGAAGGCGGCGAGCCCATCATCGTCAATCGGACACAGGATGCGGGTAAGGAACTTGCCGTCATGTTCGATTGTCCATTTTACCCTCTTTCGGCTTTGGGCGGCATCAAAGCCTATGGATTGATCAATACCACATCGGTCGGTATGTATCCGAATATTCATCAATCTCCCGTCGAGGCGGCTGTCTTCGGCAATTTCCGGGTGGTGATGGATGTGATATACAATCCGATGAAGACTAAACTGCTGCGGGATGCCGAGGCGCGAGGTCTCAAGACTGTTTCGGGCGCGGATATGTTTGTTTATCAGGGTGCTCAGCAATTAAAACTATGGACGGGAAGAGATGCGCCTCTGGATCTGATGAGAAAAACCGTCCGCGAAAGGCTGGAAAAATTTGAAGCATGAGATAGAATCACAAAGCACTGTCGTAACCGTGGATGTTCCCGGTTCCAAAAGTTTGACGCAAAGGGCCTTGATCGTTGCCGCGCTGGCGGACGGGACTTCACGGATCCGGCATGCCCTGATAGCGGAGGATACCGGATATTTGATGTCCGGCCTGAATAAGCTGGGGGCGCTCATTGAACCCGCGTCTGAAGGATTTGCCGTGACCGGCACGGGCGGCGTCATCGCCAGTAACGGTCATGAAATATCCTTAGGCTACAACGGGACGGCGCTCCGGTTTTTAACGGCGCTGGTTTGTCTGGGCCGCGGGAAGTACGTTTTAACGGGTGAAGAGCGTCTTCGCCAAAGACCGGTTGGCCCTCTTGTGACAGCGCTTCAGGATATGGGTGTTGCGATTTCCTGCCATAATAACTGTCCGCCGGTCGAGGTGAAGGCCAACGGCCTCAAAGGCGGCCGGATCACGCTGAAAGACATTGAAAGCTCGCAGTATGTTTCCGCTCTGCTTTTATGCGGGCCCTATACCGCCAAGGGAATTGAACTGGCGCTGGAAGGGAGCATTGTCTCCGCGCCTTACATTGATCTGACGATTCGCGTAATGAATGATTTTGGCGCGAAAATCATCAGGACTGGCCAGCATCACTATTTTGTAGGGACGCAGCATATTTATGCCGGACGTGATTATTATGTGGAAGGAGACGCATCCAGCGCATCCTATTTTTTTCTGGCCGCGGCGCTTTTGAAAAAGAGGATTCGTGTCAACGGTGTCAGCCGTCAGAGCGCTCAGGGCGATATTCACCTGCTGGATATTCTGGAACAACTCGGCTGCCGCATCGAAAGCGGTTCAAACTGGGTGGAAGTGACCGGACGTGATCTGGCGGCGGGCGACCTGACCTTGAATCTGGGGGACATGCCGGATATGGTGCCGACCGTGGGTGTTCTGGCCGCTTTTCGTAAGGGCCGGACTGCCATCATCAATGTTGCGCATCTCAGAAT
>CAZDYR010000680.1:0-1537 GCA_964509625.1 uncultured Smithella sp.
TGGCGGTTGAATTGAAAAAAAGAATTTCTAATTAGAATAAATTTGAGTTTTGAAGGAGGCTAAAATGAAAAAGTATGTTTGCGGCGTATGCGGTTATGAATATGATCCGGCCAACGGAGATCCTGATAACGGTGTGGCGAAAGGGACGGAATTCAGAGATTTGCCGGAGGATTGGACCTGCCCGGTGTGCGGTGCGGACAAAAGTGAATTTTCACCGGCTTAAATAAAATACAGGAGTCATTGAATGGACGAAAAAATTCGTGAAGCGCTCCAGCAGGCGTATGTCGGCGAAGCGAAAGCCGTTCTCAGGCTGAAAACGTATGCCGATAAGGCCGATCAGGAAGGGTACAAGCAAATGGCGAAGCTGTTTCGTGTGATCGCGTTTTCCGAAGAGATTCACGGCAAACGCGCGCTTCGCGTCCTCAAGGAAATTAAATCGACGGAGGAAAATCTGGCCGCCAGTTTTGAATCGGAAAAAGCTGTTGCGGAAATTGCTTACGACAGCTTTGTCAAAATGGCCGAAGCGGCAGGTGACAAGTCGGCGCTTCTGCATTTCAGCCAGAGCCGCGACGTGGAAGAAACGCACGCCAAACTCTATAAACAGGCCATGAACCATTTCATGGAAGAACGCGAAACGGTTTATCATGTCTGCAAAGTCTGCGGCTATGTGGCGGACGGCGTTTTGCCGGATGAATGTCCCGTCTGCGGCGCTAAGAAAGATCAGTTCACCACTTTCGATCAATAACAGGATGCCTTCTTCGTAAGCGGGACAATGAAGGGAGCCGGGTAATGGTTGGGCGTCGTATCGTTTTTTTGATGTTGTTGATGATGATATTGCTGGCGCTGCCGCTGAAATCGCCGGGCGCGGAAAAACCGCTTTGGGAATTGGGTGTCGGCGGTGGATTCATAATGATGCCGGATTATCGGGGTTCCAATGAAACGAGGGCCTACCTCCTGCCGTTTCCTTATGGCGTGTATCGGGGGGGCATATTGAGAATTCAGGACAATAAGATTTCCGGCAGAATTTTTCAAAGCGACCGGCTGACCTTTGACGCCAGTGTATACGGTGCGGTGCCGGTACGCAGCGGCCACAACGAAGCACGCATGGGGATGGAGGATTTGGATCCCACATTTGAGTTCGGCCCGGCGCTGCGCATTAAGCTTTTGGACTCTCAGAAATACAAATATCGTTTAAGCGCGGCGCTGCCGATCCGGGCGGTTTTTTCCACGGATTTCAGCTCCGTGCGGTATGAGGGGATTGTCTTCAGTCCCAGATTGAATTTTGAAAAAAGCGACGTGATTCCAGGGACGGGTTTGTATCTGGGGGCTTCAGCGGGGCCCATGTTTGCCGAAAGCCGTTATCACAGATACTTTTACGAAGTTGAACCTTTGTATGCCACAATGAACCGTCTGGTCTATTCTCCCGGGGGAGGCTACAGCGGTTCGACTGTGACGGTGGGTTTGGGTAAAAATTACAAACAGTTTATGTTTAATACTTTTGTCAGTGCTGATTTTCTGCGGGGTGCCGTCTTTGAGG
>CAZDYR010000681.1:0-1532 GCA_964509625.1 uncultured Smithella sp.
TCCATTTCCTATACCCTCAACACCAACGGGACCTTGATAACTCCGGAGATTGCGAAGCTGTTGAAGCTCAAGGGCTCGAAAATGATTGCCCTCTATGGTGCGACGGCAGAAGTCTACGACAATATCACACGCCACCCCGGCGGATTTGAAAAGCTCATGCAGGGTTTTGCTTACATGAGGGAAGCCGGCGCGGGCTTCATCGTCCAGCTCATTCCGATGAAGGACAATTACCATCAGTGGGAAGAAATGGTCTCCCTGGCCAAATCGTTAAGCAAACACTGGCGCTGCGGTGCGCCCCGGCTTTACCTCTGTGCCGACGGGTCTGCGGCAAGAAACGAAGAAATCAGGGCGCAAAGGCTCTCGCCCGCCTGCGTGGTGGAGCTGGATAAGCCCAATGTCAGTTACGAGGAAAGAAACTCCGATGATGAAACCTGCGGCCTCGCGGACCCGTCCGACGACAGGCTTTTTGCCCGGTGCATTGCCGGACGGCGTGATTTTCACATCGATCCTTACGGGAAAATGTCCTGGTGCGGCTTTATCAAAGATCCGGCGCTGTGTTATGATCTGAAAAAGGGGACCTTTGTCGAAGCGTGGGAAACGTTTATCCCCGCCTGCGCGGACAAAGTCCGGGGCGGCGATGAATGGCGAAAAAACTGCGGATCTTGCGAAAGCCGGAAAGACTGCCGCTGGTGCGCGGTTTATGCGTACCTGGAAACCGGACGTTACAGCGCCCCCATTCCGCATCTTTGCGACGTTGCGAAGGAAGCACGCCGGTTCAAGGAAGAATGGAAAAAAAATCATCGCCGGTATTTCCGCATCGCCGGGATCACCGCGCGCATTGAAAGCGACCTGGATTTGAGCCAAACCAAATTCAAGGATGAACTGATGACCTTTGCCGCGGACGGTTCGGGCGGGGACAATATTGAAATCCGCCACTTCTTTGAGCTGCCGGATCTGGAGGGAAAGGATTTGGGAAAAGAGCTCTACCGCAAACCGCCCTGGGCGATATCCAGAATGAAGGACGGGACCTGGATTTACCGGGGCATATCGCCGCGCGAGGATGATCCGGGCCTTCACCGTGTGGCAGTTTTCAGCTCCGACCACACAAGGGCGACGATTTATAGCCTGCCGCGCGATCGGGAGCGGATTCTCACGGATGGCTGGCAATCGCTTTCCCTCTTCCCCACCGATCAGATCTGGCTCGGGCCGCTGCTGGCGGACCGCAACGCCGTTCTGATCCATTCTGCCGCGGCAGTAGTGAATGGCAAGGGACTTGTCTTTGTGGGGCATTCTGAAGCGGGCAAATCAACGACGATGGAAATTCTGAAGTCGGCTCACAAAAAAGGAATCTTGGCCGCCGAAATTCTTTGCGATGACCGCAATGTTATTCGCTACTGGCCGCATACCGCGGCGAAAGCGGGTCATAAAAAACTCCCCTCCCCCTTGACGGGGGAGAATCAGGATGGGGGCGGCTGGCTTGTTCACGGCACCTGGAGCCACGGCACCACGGCGGATGTTTCTCCCTCGTCCGC
>CAZDYR010000682.1:0-1532 GCA_964509625.1 uncultured Smithella sp.
TTCAAAGAGGTTTCGGACAATGATCTCGATGTGATCCCGATGGGGGGTATCCGTCAGGAGAATCAGAAATTCGTCTCCGCCGAAGCGTGAGATGGTGTCATTTTCACGCCGGACGACGTCCTTGAGTCCGCGTGCGACTTCGATAAGCAGTTTGTCCCCCACGTCGTGACCGAACTGGTCATTAATAGCCTTGAAATGGTCCAGATCAATGAACAGCAGCGCCAGCCGGCTGTCCCGCCGCTTGCCGGCGACAATGGCCTGTTCCAGACGATCCATCATCAGCTTGCGGTTGGGTAGTCCTGTCAGGGAGTCATTGTAGGCCAGCTGCATGACGCATCCTTCGGTTAAATCCACAAAATTGCCCAGCACGGCGCGTTTTCCGTTCATGTGGATAAATGCAACCGATCCCAGAATCCATTTGATTTTGTCCTGATTCGTCAGCACGCGAAACATGAAAAAAGATGCGGCCTGATTTTTAAGCATGTCCAGGGCGCTTTTGCGGACGTGATCGTGGTCCGCTTCAAAAATAATATCCCACAGCGTCATGCTACGAAACTTTTTGGGGGAGTAACCGACAATATCCGAGCACGCTTTGTTGGTAAAGAGAAGATGACTGCCCTGAATGATGCAGATCCCGAAGGGGGACAGGTTCAGCATGATCTGAATAAATTCGTTGAGTTCATGGACCTGCTTGGTGCTGGACTCAAACTGTATCCGCAGACGCTGATTTTCGGCAAAAAGCCGGTTGAATCGTTTGGTGTCGGCATCCGTCTGTATGGCTTTTTGATTGTCTTTGGGCACGGACGGTTTCCTCTGTCGGGTTCTTATGTGTCGGAGCTTCCGTAGCGTTCTTTTGCCGCCATCATATACCAATTCCGGTGAATATGAAAGCCGGGGCTGCCGGGGTCAGATGAGGGCAGAAGAAAAAGCCCCCCCGTTCCCCGCTGTCCGGGAAACGGGGGGGCAAGATTTTATCGTTTCACTTACGAAATGTTCTTGTGGATATAAACGGTCAAATCCCCCATCCGGTTGGTGTAGCTGCCGTACTCATTGTCGTACCAGCCGAAGATCTTGGCGTGGACGACCGGCAGCTGCAGGGTTTTTTCGCCGATGCCGGCCAGAACGTCCGCCGGCAGGTCGGGAATCTGCGAAAGATCGACCGGAATGTACGCGGTCCGCGTATGGTTGAAATCCCCTTCAATAATAATGGCCGCGTCTTCGCCGATCAGATCGGTGGAAACGTTCTGTTCCATGCTGAACCGGACCAGCGGGTTGTTCTGCGCGGCTTTCGCGTAAATGTCATTGAGTTTTTTCGTGTCGATATTGGCCGCGTTTCCCTTGCCGTTTCTCTTGGCCTGGAACGTGGCGTTGAGGACGATCAGCGACAGGGTGTTGGTCGGCACCCGGATGGAGTCGCCCATGAAGCCGATGTTTTTGACTTCCGGAATCACCTCGATGAGGGCCTTCGCGGCGCCGGTCGAGGTGAGAATGATGTTGTTCAGAATGCTGCGCGTTTTGCGGATGTCCTTTTC
>CAZDYR010000683.1:0-1527 GCA_964509625.1 uncultured Smithella sp.
TCTCGATGAGACGCAAAAATTCCCTGATCGTTGGCGCTTCAATCAGGGAGGCAAGAGGCAGGCGGATGCCGAAGTTTTTTTCCAGCTCCGTGATGATGCTCACGGCCAGCAGGGAATGTCCTCCCAGTTCAAAGAAATTTTCATTGACTCCGATCGTCGAGGTACCCAGGGCCTTGCACCAGATGCTGATCAGGTCTTCCTCGGTGATGGAGCGTTCCTCATTCTGTTTTCGGGCGGAAGAAATAAAGGGGAAATGCAGGCCTTGAAAGCCTTTCCACCATGTCCGTTTTGGCTTTTCCTCTTCAGCTTGTCTGACCTCCTGCCCTCCAATCCAGAAAGGCTGACGTTCGAAAGGATAGCCGGGCAGAGGAATGCGCATGCGCTTCTCATCAGCATAGAGGGTGCAGAGGTCAATCGCGGCGCCGTGGCACCACAGAGAACCCAGGGCCCTGAAGAAAAATACCCGGTCCGATGCTGTCTGGTGAGGATGGCGGGCGCAGGGGATGCCGGCGAGTCCGGATACGGCTTCGTCGTGCTGTCTGGCGATGGTGCATAGCGTGTTTCCCGGACCGACTTCCACCAGGACAGGAGATGCAAAACGCTCTGCGACCGCTGCCAGGTTATCTCCAAAGCGTACGGTGTGTCGTAAATGATCCGCCCAGCTCTTCGGATCGGCAATTTGTTCGGCGCTCATCCAGCTGCCCGTGAGATTGGATGTCATGGGGAGTTTTGGGGGAGCCATCTTCACTTTGCGGACGACTTCAGCAAAGGTTTGCGCTGCAGGTTCCATCAGGCGGGAATGAAATGCGTGTGAGGTCACAAGCCGTCTGAACATGATCCCTTTTTCCTCAAGACGGTTTTCGAACATTTCCATGTCCCCGCGAGCGCCGCTGACAATGGAAATGTTGGGGCCGTTGACAACGGCCAGATCAAGGACTTCGGGAAGCATTTCGCGGACGGTCTTCTCGGGAAGAGGTATTGCAATCATGGTTCCGTCCTGCATCGACTGCATGAGCCGTCCGCGCTCTTTGACCAGAATGATCGCATCTTCAAGGGAAAACACCCCTGCTTCACAGGCGGCAACATATTCTCCGATACTGTGTCCGACCAGACCGGATGGTTTGACGCCGTAAGATTCCAGAAGTCTTGTCATGGAATATTCGAACGCAAACAACGCCACTTGAGAAATGGCGGTCTGATTTACCAGGTTTCCCGTTTCTTCGTTTTGGCTGTATAAGATGTCAGTCAGGGAATCATGGCCGGCGACAGGGCCAATCAGCCGCGAGCATTCAAGCATGGCGTTTCGGAACACCGGTTCGTTGCGGTACAGTTCAATTCCCATGCCCGGGTACTGTGTCCCCTGGCCGGAAAACAGAAAAACAAGCGGACGCCTGTCCTGAGTTGCTTCTCCGTCAGTGGCATAAAGTGCGTTGGGTTCCGAAAGTATCCGCGCGGCCGATGCACTTGATTCCGCAATGACACATCGCCTGTGGCGAAGAGGGATGCGTCCTGCGGCCAGCGTCCATG
>CAZDYR010000684.1:0-1526 GCA_964509625.1 uncultured Smithella sp.
ATCTGACAGCGCCCGCAGGTCGGACAGGAAACAATTTCCGTCCCGACTTTACGGATTTTCAGAGACCTGAGAATTCCGTAAGCAATGGGCAATTCCTGAGCCGGATCGCCGGTGACGGAAACGCGAATGGTATCTCCAATGCCTTCATACAGAAGCGTTCCGATGCCGATGGCCGATTTAACCGCCGCGTCAACCAGCGTGCCCGCTTCCGTTACACCCAGATGCAAAGGATAATCGATTTTCCCCGCAATCAACCGGTAGGCTTGAATCATCATCGGAACGTCGGATGATTTGAGCGACAGCTTGATGCGGTCAAATCCCAGGTTCTCGAACATTTCAATATTCCTGAGCGCGCTTTCGCAGAGGGCCTCCGCTGTCACTCCGCCATATTCCAGCACCATATCCTTCTGCAAAGAACCGGCATTCACTCCGATCCGAATCACCGTGTCACGCTCTTTTGCAACTTTGACAATTTCCGCGATCTTGTCTTTGGCGATGTTTCCCGGGTTGATGCGAATTCCGTCCACCCCTTGTCTCATCGCATCAATGGCCAGCTGATAGTGGAAATGAATATCGGCAATGAGGGGAATGCTGATCCGCTTCTTGATTTCGCCCAGGACATCCACCGCCTCCTGATCCGGTACGGCAACGCGAATTATTTCACAGCCCGCTTTCTGAAGATCGGAAATCTGTTTGACGGTCGCCTCCACGTCACGGGTGTCCGTGTTGGTCATCGACTGAACGACAACAGGAGCATCACCACCGATCGAGACCGTTCCCACCTGGATCTTTCTGGTTTTTCTTCTTTCTATAACGGTTTGATTCATGGGCACCTGCTTTCTTTAGACGAACGATATGTTATTTACCCAGCCAGCAGTGCAGACACAATTGATCAGCCGGCAGACCAATGGCTTCAATCATATCTTCTATCGCAAGATACTTCAGGGACGTGACATTTAAATCCTTCCGTATCCAGTCAATCATCTTCGCGTGTTTGGGCGACGAGGGGTCTAGGTATTCCGAAGGATCTTCAAGATCCTTTCCTTCAAGGGCTCGAATCGCTTTACGGCAGGCGAGTTCCGCTGTTGTTCGGGTTGACGATGCATAAATGCAGGGAAACATAAGCGGAGGACAGGCAGGACGAATATGGATTTCCCTGGCTCCATTGTCCCACAATTTTTTGACTGTTAAATTTTTCAATTGCGTACCGCGCACAATGGAGTCATCGCAGATGATCATCCGGTTGCCGTTGATGACATCACGCACGGCAGACAATTTCATGGTAGCCACAAGATCCCGGATCTCCTGCGTGGGAGGCGTATAGCTTCGTCCGTATCCGGGTGTATATTTCACCAGGGGTCGGCGGTAAGGAATGCCGGAGGCCATGGCATAACCGATGGCGTGACCGACGCCGGAGTCCGGGACACCCGCGACAAAATCCGCCCGGACATTATCACGTTTGGCCAACAGGGCGCCGCAGCGTTCCCTGGTCCTCTCTACGCTGATCCCGTCATAAATGGATGATG
>CAZDYR010000685.1:0-1524 GCA_964509625.1 uncultured Smithella sp.
GTGCCCACATCGGTGCGATGAATGGGAATCCGTGACTTGGTAACAGGTAAGGCAAAATAGTCGTAAGGCGGCATGCCATGCATCACAGGAATACAATCCTGGGCAAAGTAATTGGATAGTTTGGTGACTTCATCGTGACCAATCTTGATGCCGCCCCAGGGGGCAAGAAGCGTGGAGACGAGCAGGGCGTTTTGTTCAGACACAGAACTGCCGAATTTGGCAATAATACCGGTTGGCATCCCCAGTTCCAGACCGATCGAATAAATATGGCGGCTCCGTGTACCGCCGCCCGTCGTCAAAAGAATTTTGTGCTTTTTCTTATTGGCGACAACCTCTTTCATAATGGCGGGCAACGCCTTAACGCCCCGGTCGCAAATGGATTGTCCGCCGATTTTCACGATATTGACGTCGGGAAAAAGCCTTTGCTGGGGCGCGACCTTCAGGCTATCCATAAATGTTTTACCCACCAGACTCTCCCCCATGAGTCTGCTTTTGACATGCAGCCTTCGGCCATCGCGTTCTCTATACAGCGCCATCGTTTTATTCCTTAACCTCGATTTCATCTTCTTTAATCTTGCCGTCTTTGGGAGCCTTAAGCAGGATCAGATCCGCGCCCACGGAAGCGGCAATTTCTTCCAGCTCTTTTTTTCTCAAATGATCGGCATAAAAGGTCATGTTCACATCGGCAACTGCCACCAGCTTGAAGCGAGGTTTCTTCTCTTTAGTTCCCACTTTGTGCCGTTCGCGATAAAATATTTTCCCGGACATAAAACCACCTCCCTAAATCTTTTTTTTATTCGGGTTTCTTTTTTCTCCCAGGCTTTCCCAAAGTCCCGCGCCCGCGGGTTTGACGGGAAGCACCACGGCATGCCCCCAAAGCCTGGGCCTCAGCCAACCTTTTGTATCCACGATATCTTCCGGACGCGGACAACACGCGTCCCGATCCATAGAAACCACCCGAATGCCCTTTTGCATGAGTTCCGCTGCCATCAAGCGATCGGAAAAAGCTCTTAAGTCTGAATATTCAATAAATCGCCCGCTCCACCCGGATGCGGTAAGTCCTACTGCGGCAGCGGCTCCGATGATACCGTCGTTGGTGCCGCCATGACCGGTCAAATGGGCAGAGCCAACCGCTTGCAGCGCGTCACGCTGGGAAACGACCTTTGCCGTACATTGCAGTCCGAAGGATTGAAGCGCGGGCATGGCCGGATCACCCTCAACCGCCAGACAAAGGCCGGGATCGCTGCCGGGAAGCGACATGGCTTCTATATGAGTTATTGCGGCACTTTTCAAGGTCTCGACAAAAGACGCATCAGGACATTCCACGACAACACAGGCTGAGCTGTTATGAGATGTATAAGGTATGGCCGCATCCACAAGAAGCTGCTGACGAACAACGCCCCACACGCTGCATGACGCTGGAATCAGCTGTTCGTAACGACGGGCCAGCTTCCCTGTGCCGATGGCTGAGCCTAAAACATCCGTATCATCAAAACCGATGTAAACGCGCATTCTTTTCTCCAT
>CAZDYR010000686.1:0-1523 GCA_964509625.1 uncultured Smithella sp.
ATATAAAAGGGCTGAGAGTGTTGTGCCGCCAGGACCGGTAAATCGAATGTCTTTGACTTGAACGTTACCGAAATCCGTTTGAATCTGATGCGCCGTGAAGCCGGCGATCAGGATAACGATGATGGAAACGGCTAATAATAATTTTCCTTTCATGGCAATCATCTTTCCTCCATTTATATTTTGACTGGTTCGTCGATGACGAGCTTCTTTTGCTTTATGGACGGCTTATGGTTTTTTCCTTGCCATCCATTTTTGATCTAAAAAAAACCCTAACAGGGGCAACCACCATACAATCCGTAAGGTGACCCACCTCTGTTAGGGCTTTCTCTTTTTTTCTCACGCCCTGCAAGAGCATTGCAATGCTGAATTTTAAAACATGTCTCTTTTAACTGGCAGTAGGTTTAACTTAAGATCTGTATTTATGTCAACTTTTTTTTACAGAAATAATGATTTTATCCGGCTGATTCTCATAAGCTGCTTGGGACATGACTGGTTATGACAGCAGGCTTTGAAAAATCAATACTTGCCGGGCTCAAGCGGAATTGAAAGGGGTCAGCATGAATGAAAAGAGAGGTTAAAGCATCCGCTCTAACCTCTCTTGTTCCCGGCATACTTTCGCCTTTATCCCTAACCGGATATTATTTTGCCCGGCCCTTCTTCCAGGCTTCTATGAGTTTGTCGTAATCGACGGTTTCGCCTTTGGGTTTTTCATTGGCCAACTTGGCCTGCGGGGCCACACCGCCCGGTCTGCCCAGATAGGTCTTTTCGTCGACGCATTTATTGAGCTTGGGGCCCTTGTTTCCCTGGACGCCTGAACGCTCAATACGTTCCATGACCTTATCCATTTCCGCGGCCAGATTGTCCATCGCTTTATCCACGCTGATGGCGCCGGAAGACGCCTCGCCGATATTCTGCCACCACAGCTGCGCCAGTTTCGGATAATCGGGAACGTTGGTGCCGGTCGGCGTGTTGGTGACGCGGGCCGGGCTGCGATAGTATTCCACGAGGCCGCCGAGTTTCGGGGCGCGCTCCGTGTAGGATTGATGACGGATGTCACTGTCGCGGATAAAAGTCAGGCCGACATGCGATTTTTTAAGGGATGTGGTCTTGGCCACGCAGAATTGTGCGTAGAGCCAGGCGGCCTTGATGCGGTCAACAGGTGTCTGTTTGAAGAATGTCCAGGATCCGGCATCCTGATATCCCAGTTTCATCCCTTCTTTCCAGTAAGCACCGTGGGGGGAGGGGGCCAAACGCCATTTGGGAGTTCCATCCTTGTTGACGGTGGGCCCCGGTGCGACCATTCCCGGAACAAATGCGGTGTACCAGAAGATCTGCTGGGCTACGTTGCCTTTTTCCAGATAAGGCAGATAGGTGTAAAAATCGAGGCCGCGCGATCCCGGAGGCGCGTATTTATCGAGCCATTCGATGTATTTGCGCAGAGCGTACTTGGCCGCAGGGCCGTTGGCGTCGCCGCCGCGGCAGACACTGGCGCCGAACGGACGGCCGTTTTTATCCACACCGAT
>CAZDYR010000687.1:0-1523 GCA_964509625.1 uncultured Smithella sp.
ACAAACGATGCAGCCGCCCGACATAATCGCCCCGAATCCGATCTCCACATCAGCGGCGACATGATTAATGGGAAAGTGCAGAAGCCCTCGTGAATGTTCATCGAAAAAGAATTTTTCAACTTCCACTTTGATATTCTCCACGATACTGCGGTGCGTATGGATAACACCCTTGGGCTTTCCGGTTGATCCTGACGTGTATAAAAGAAGTGCGTCGTCCTCTTCTTTGATCTCTGCCGCTCTTTTCTCCAGGGCGGCGTTCCAGTCGGCTCTCGGCTTTTCGACATACGCGGAAAAACTTTCAGTCCCCTCAAATGGTTTGCCGATAACCAGTACTTTTTCCAAAAATGAACATTCTTTCATCAGCGCGCCGACGGTCGCGGACAGGTCATTTCCCATGTATTCGCGCAGGGTGATCAGCAGTTTGGGGCGGCAATCGTTTAACTGAAAGCGCAGCTCATCGAGTGTGTACTTCGGCGATAAACCCAGCCAGATGGCCCCAACCTTTCCCGCGGCCATATAGGTTGTGAGGAATTCATTGCGCGCCATGGACAGAAGAGCAACGCGGTCGCCCTTTTCAATGCCGGCTGCCATAAACGCCCGCGCGACATCGTCCATCCTCTCCTTGAATTCCCGCCAGGTTAATTTTTCGTCACCGAAAACCAGCGCGTCGGCATCCGGTCTTGCTTCGGCCCATTTTTCAACGTAGTGCCATGTTTGATTCAGTTTTTTCCAGGTCATGATGCCATACTCCTTTACGCTTTAAGTTTGATATAACCATCGCTGATGGCCTGTTTTCCTTCCGCGTTAAGAACGGCAAAGAAGAGATCGGTTCCTCCCGTTGTCTGATTCTTCCCGACGAGACGAATGCGAATCGGCGTACCGGGAATCACCATTCCGGTAAAACGGCAATAAACCGTCATGAGCCGGTGCGGATCACCGCCGGCTTCTTTGTTCAAAACATGATGAACAGCCATGGCCAGGGTTGATGTACCCTGGTGAATGATTCCGGGCAATCCGACCTGATGCGCGAATTTTACGGACGTATGGATGGGGAAATGGATGTTTGTGCATCCGTCATAGATAAAAGGCGCCAGCGGATCAACGGGCATCGTTGATTCCCACAGGGCGGCCGATTCTTTCGGCGCAGAAGGAACCGGCACAACGGACTGGCCGCCTTTTCCGGTATCCGCGCACTCAATCCCCCGCATCATGGCGCCGATATATTCCGTAAACAGCGGATCTCCTCCGGCATCTCGCGCATCAAAGCGGATGATGACATAGGTTCCGGCACGGTGCGGCAGCACGGCGGCGATGGCGCCTTGAATGGTGAGAAGGCTTTCGGGTTTAACCGGCCGGTGGATGATGAGGTGTTCGCTGTAATGAACCTGCGTGAAGAGGACTTCCAGAGGGATTGTTTCCGCGGGCAGATATGACGTGATGTTTTCCACAATGGGCCACGTCACCGCAACCGGAAAAAGGGGAGGCGCGATGATCCCGTCCGGGCGTTCGTCATTGAAATAGAC
>CAZDYR010000688.1:0-1522 GCA_964509625.1 uncultured Smithella sp.
GTGCTTACGTGGGGCACCAGGTATAATTCGCCGTTAAATTGACGTTCCCGCATGTCCCTTCTGCGCGTTAAAAGAATACGTCCTTCACTTCGGGCCTGCCGCATCATTTCCCTGCCGGCTTCCCCTGTGTAAATGGCCGTATCAAAGCCAAGAAGTCTGAGCCATTTGGCCAGACCGGCCAATGAAGCGTCAGTGATGAATTTTGGCACAACACTCATGGTTAAGGATTGGACGGTTTCTTCCGTTCTTCAATCATGGGGGGGGCTTCATTTTCCCGTAACTCTTTGCGCAGATCTCGAACCGTTTTATTCAATCGGCTGATCGTGCGATTCAGGCGGAATCTTTCAACCACGCCCAACAATCCTGTAATAATCACGCCTGCAAGAAGGGCCGCAAAGATAAGCATGTAAGCCGGAATAACGATATCCTGCATGAAGTAATATTTGATTGTTACATCCTGTTCATTGAATCTGGAAAAAGAATATAAAAAAAATGCTAACAGGATCGTGAGAATTAAATAAAAGATTTTCATCGTGTCAAACCCTCCTGACAATATTTTTTAAAAAGAGGCGCAAGTTTTTCAGCAGTTGTCGTCAGGTTCTCCGGAATCACCCGAACATTTCCGACGACGCTCGTAAAATTGGTATCCCCTTCCCAGCGCGGAATGATGTGCATGTGAACATGTTCGGCGATGCCGGCACCGGCCGCCTTCCCCAGATTCATCCCGACGTTAAATCCGTTCGGCTTCATGGCTTCCGTCAATACTTTGATGGATATATCCAGCAAATTAAATATTTCCGTTCGCTCTTCTGCTGTCAGTTCATCAATACCGCCCAGATGCCGGCCGGGAATAATCATCAGGTGACCGTTGACATACGGATAGCGGTTGAGCATGACAAAACAGGTTTTTCCCTCAAACACGACGTAGTCATCGCATCGTGTCGAACATTTACAAAAAACACAGCCATCCTGCTTCTCACACACAAGATACTCCATTCGCCATGGCGCAAACATCGTTTCCATATTTCTTGTTCCTGAGAGTCGCTAATCGCATTATATGAGCGTTATGATCCTGCCTTTTATTTCCGTGTCTATTTCCAGTTTTCCGATACTTCTGGCTTTTGCAAAGCGTTTATCCACGGCGGAGCCGGGATTGAAAAAATACACGCCTTCAATGACCCGGCTCACCGGATAATGGGTATGTCCGAAGACGATGCAATCCGGTTTGCCCAGTTTCGCCATCAATTTTCTTTCGATTCCTTCCGGCGCCCCCCATCCGTGGATCAGGCCGATCTTGAACCCGTTAATGTCCATCATCAAATATTCCGGCAGTGTCTCCCGCACCCGCTCGCGGTCCATATTGCCGCAAACCGCTCTGACCTCTTTATCGCCAAAAAGCTCCAGAACACACAATTCAACCAGATCCCCGGCGTGAAAAATCAAATCAACATCAGAAAAATGTTCGTCGACGGCTTTCTTTAATTTTTCATCAAACCCGGTAATATGCGTATCCGACAGCACA
>CAZDYR010000689.1:0-1522 GCA_964509625.1 uncultured Smithella sp.
GTTATGTTCTTTATCGGGCATCAGGACGCTCAGTTGTTTCTGCCACCCGTTTGCCGTGCTGACAAACTCTCCGGTCCGGGATTCCCATCCCGGAAGCCCCTCCGCGCCATGGTTGCCGATCAGGCAGGACGGCGCAAATCCCAGATGCCTCAAAGCGTCAAGGCGCGACCGGCCGGTAATAACGGCAACGAAAGCCCGTTCACCAAGGATGGCGATTTCTTTACGAACAGGATCAGGAATTCCAATGGCGCCCGGATCCGACACGATGGGAGCCAGCGTGCCGTCAAGATCAAAAGCGAAAAGGGTTTCTTCCTCAACGAAGCGCCCCATGGCCGCAAGGCCGGACTCTGTAAAAAGATAAGCCGATGGTTGATCCAAACTCATAGCTGCATACCGATTCTGTCCGCAAGTTTTTCACGCTGCCGGATACGCGCGGCATCCAGAAGCATTCGCGCCGCCCATCTGTAAACATTAAAGTCCCGGACCATCGACCGCATGCTGCGCATCCGAGCCTGCTGTTCAAACGCGGGCATGGTCAGGGCCTGATACAGGGCGTCTGCCGTCTGCTCAATATGATAAGGGTTGACAATCAGGGCTTCATACAGTTCATGGGCGGCTCCGGTGAACCGGCTGAGCACGAGGACGCCCTCTTCATCATCCCGGGCGGCGACGTATTCCTTGGCCACCAGGTTCATGCCGTCATGCAGGCTTGTCACCACACAGACATCCGCGGCGCGGTAATAACGGTTGACGTCTTCGGGTTCGTGGTGTTCGACTTTCAGGTGAACCGGCAGATATCCCGGCGAGGAGAACCGCAGATTGATCTGCGAGGACAGGGCGCGAACCCGGGCATCGAAGGCCTGGTATTCCTCCAGAACCGAGCGTGACGGAGCGGCAATCTGGATGAAGCAAAACCGGCCGATCATATCGGGATGATTCTCCAGAAGGCTCTCAACGGCCCTCAGACGTTCGAGGATTCCCTTGGTGTAGTCCAGTCGGTCAACGCCCAGGCCAATCAGACAATGATCCTGAATATTCATTGTTCTTCGGACGTAGGCACGGCACTCCGCGATACCCGGCTGTCCCTCCTGCCAGGGGGGCGGCCATTGGATGGAGATCGGATAAGCTTCCACCAGGGTAAGATTCCCTCCGTGCGAGATCGTTGACGACGCATGATCGACCCGGGTTTCCAGATAACGGTCCACCGTTTCCAGAAAATTTTTGCAGTGAAAAGGCGTGTGGAAACCTAGAATGGTGCTGCCCAGCATTCCTTTGAGCAGCTCTTCACGCCAGGGGCAGATGCCGAAGGATTCCGGATTGGGCCAGGGTATATGCCAGAAAGTTATGATGGTCGCTTTGGGCATAGCCTTGCGGAGCATGTCCGGCAGCAGCGCAAAATGATAGTCCTGCACGAGGACAACGGGATCATCCCTTTCCGCTTCCTTGATCACAGCGTCGGCAAAACGTTGATTGATCTCTACGTAATGGTTCCAGTCGCTGGTTCGGAAAATGGGGCGCACAT
>CAZDYR010000690.1:0-383 GCA_964509625.1 uncultured Smithella sp.
GACCGTTCAAAAACGTGCCGGTGGTGATGACCACTCTTTTCGCGCCGTAAAAATGGCCGCTCATATCGAGCACGCCAACCACTTTTCCGTCTTCGATCACCAGAGATTCCACCATGGCCTGACGGATGTGCAGGTTATTCTGGTTTTCCACGGTGGCCTTCATGGTCAGGCGGTAAAGCTGCTTGTCGCACTGCATGCGGGTCGACTGCACGGCCGGACCCTTGGAGGCGTTGAGCAGACGGAAATGCACGGCGGTCTTATCCGTCACCTTGCCCATCTCACCGCCCAGCGCGTCAATTTCCTTTACGAGCTGGCTTTTGGCCAGCCCCCCGATAGCCGGGTTGCACGACATCAGCGCGATGGAATCCAGACTAATATTGAAA
>CAZDYR010000690.1:393-1521 GCA_964509625.1 uncultured Smithella sp.
ATGCGAGCCGAGGCCAGCGCGGCTTCGCAGCCGGCGTGGCCGCCTCCAATGACGATGATGTCGTACTGATCGGACAAAATGTTTTACTCCCCCCCAATCGTCTGCTTGCACGTAAATGAAATTAATAGTATTCCCGTAAAAAACACAACAAAAAAGAGGATGCATTTGGGCAAGCCGGATTTCTGGAAAAACGACAAGCGCTATTACGATCTGAAAAGCTACTGGAGAAACCTGTTTGGCTGCACTGTCCACAAACTTCAGATCGACGCGGGTTTTACGTGTCCCAACCGCGACGGGCGCGTGGCAGCGGGTGGCTGTATTTACTGTGACGGCCGGGGGTCGAAGCTTCGTCGGCAAGGAGCGCTACCTTCGGTCACTGAACAGATTTTATCCGGGAAAAAGTACTATAAGCGGGCAGCTTCTAAATTTGTCGCGTATTTTCAGACCTTTACCAATACTTACGCACCGGCGGGAAAATTAAAGGCGCTCTATGACGAGGCTCTGGCCCAGGAGGATATCATCGGCCTGTCCATCGGCACAAGGCCTGATTGCCTGCCTGCGGAAGTCATCGACCTGCTGGCAGGCTACGCGCAGAAATTTCATGTCTGGGTCGAACTTGGACTCCAATCGGTTCACGACAAAACCCTGCAATGCATCAACCGGGGCCATAGCTATTCGCAGTTTCTGGAAGCGGTCAACAACCTGACCGGTAAGGGACTGAACATTTGTGTACACATCATCATAGGGCTGCCGGGTGAAAGTGACGAAGATGTACATGCGACGGCCCAAACGCTCGCCGCCCTGCCTGTCGGCGGTATTAAAATTCATTCCCTTCTGGCACTCGACGGAACAAAAATGGGCGATATGTACAAACAGGGCGCCATTCCCATGATCACGAAGGAGAAATACGTAACGCTTGCAGCGGATATTTTGGAACTTCTCCCCCCTTCCATGGTGATACAAAGGCTTACCGCCGACGGCTACCAGGACATCTTTCTGGCGCCCGCTTGGGCCGCCAACAAACTGGATGTGCTAAACGCCATTAACAGGGAGCTGGAAAAACGCAATTCCTATCAGAGCAAACATTTCTGTCTTGAGAAAATACCGCCGATGATCGATATATAATTG
>CAZDYR010000691.1:0-1506 GCA_964509625.1 uncultured Smithella sp.
GAGATTCCGCACCAAAATCGCCGATCATCTCTTCGAGTGCCAGCAGGATCGTATTCGCCTCACCATCAGCCTGGGCGTGACAGCCATGGGTTCAAAAACAATGTCGGCAGAGATCCTTCTGAAGAAAGCAGATGATGGGTTGTACGCAGCGAAAAACAAGGGGCGTAATCGTTTTGAAGTTGTCAGGTGAATAAATGAAAATTTCGGAAAGATTTTTTAATTCAAGGGCACAGCAGAATCGGAATGTAAAGTATTACCCTATCATCGAGGCCAGTCATGATTAAAAACATACTGATTGTTGACGATTCACCCGTTTCCATTAAAATTATGAAAAGCTGTATTCCGAAAGACCGGGGCTATGAATTATTTGATGCGTCCAACGGCCAGATCGGTCTGGATCTGTTTAAACAAATGAAGCCTGATCTGACTTTCATGGATTTGACCATGCCGGTGATGAACGGTTTTGATGCCCTGCAGGAAATTATGAAGCTCGATCAGCGCGCGATTGTGGTAATCGCCACCGCTGATGTCCAGATTAAGGCCATCGCCCGTGCGCATGATCTCGGTGCTTTTTCCGTTGTAAAAAAACCGCCGACGAAAGAAAATATTGCCGCCGTGATCGGCGAAGTTGAAGAAGCGCTTAAGGAGCGGGGATAATTTATGAACGCCAATACCCAAGAAACCATGATCACCGCGGAAGAAACGGATATTCTGCAGGAAATTATGAATATCGCTTTTGGCCGTGCCGCGTCGGATCTTGCCGAATACATCGACATCTTTGTTATTCTCAGCGTGCCGTACATCAAGCTTTTGCGTTCATTGGATCTTCCGCCCTATATCAGCGCTGAGATTAAAGACTACGATAAAGTATCTTTGGTTGAACAGAATTTCTGGGGTAAATTCAAGGGCAGCGCGTTTCTGGTTTTCCCGGCGGACAGTGGTAAAAAAATTCTTTCTCTCCTTGACGGTTCGGAAGAATACTTTGAATCGGACCCGATCAATGAGCTGGAAAAAGAGACATTCCGCGAAGTCGGCAATATTCTGATTGGGGCCTGCATTGGTAAAATTGCTGAACTGCTGGGAGATGTCATCACGTATTCTCCACCCCGGGTCGTGGTGGAAAGAAGTCAGCGCAGTGTTATTTCGGACAGCCTTTTTGCCAATGACAGCCTGGCTATCGTGTTAAGAACTGTTTTTGAATTTAATGAAAAGAACATCAGCGGATATCTTTTCATTGTAACCAGTGAAGAATCTTTTGCCTGGCTGAAGACAGCCTTGCACAATTTCCTCGATCAGTATGAGTTTTGATCCTTCCTTCTTTCCATAAACGATGATCCGTCACCGACCGCTTTTTTTATTTTTTATTCCGTGATTTCTTTTCTCAGCTGTACCGGCTCGACTTGTTTTTTGCGCATGCGCAGGTTGATGATTTCGACCGCTACGGAAAACGCCATGGCAAAATAAATGTATCCTTTCGGAACGTGCACGTCAAAACCTTCGACAATC